>JACOVB010000247.1 GCA_016177555.1 Candidatus Rokuibacteriota bacterium | reverse complement strand
TTCCAGGCGGCCGTGGAGCGCGCGCCGCTGCCCGGTCGGGGGACGCAGCCATTGGTCGCAGCGGGCGACGACGTCTGCATCCTCTTCGCCGACGGCCTGCGCTACGACCTCGGCCAGCGCCTGGCGGAGCGCCTCGAGGGACGCGGCTGTCGAGTGACCGTCGGGCACCGCTGGGCCGCGCTACCGGCGGTCACCGCCACCGCGAAGCCCGCCGTCACACCCGTGACGGACGCCATCGCCGGCAACGCACTGGGCGAGGACTTTGCCGCCACGCTCGACAAGAGCGGCCAGCCGGCCACCGCGCAGAACCTCCGGGCCGCAATCCAGGAGCGGGGCTACCAACTTCTGGGGGAGGGCATGTTCGACGTGCCAGCGTCCCATCCGGCCCACGGCTGGGTGGAGTCCGGCGAGATCGACTCCCTCGGCCACAGGCTGGGCACGCGTCTCGCGCGCCAGATCGACGATGAACTCGAGCGGCTGGCCGCGCGCATCACCGGCCTCCTGGATGCGGGCTGGAACGCCGTCCGCGTGGTCACGGACCACGGCTGGCTCCTGTTGCCCGGTGGGCTCCCGAAGGTCGATCTCCCCAAGCACCTGACCGCGAGCCGCTGGTCCCGCTGCGCCGTGATCGCCGGGGAATCTACACCCGAGGTCACCCGGGCCCCTTGGCACTGGAATGCCAGCCAGTGGTTTGCAACAGCGCCAGGGATCGCCTGCTTCAACAAGTCCGAGGAATACGCGCACGGCGGGCTGAGCATCCAGGAATGCCTCACCCCCGACCTCCTGATCGGGCGAGCCGGCGAGGCGGTGACCGCCGCTACGATCACGTCGATCACCTGGCGGGGCCTTCGGTGCTTCGTCGAGGCGGTCGCTCGGGGAGGCGCGGTGCTCGCCGACCTGCGGCTCGAGCGCCCCTCGGGCGCCTCCGTCGCTGCTGCGCCCAAGCGGGTGGAGGCTGATGGTTCGGTCAGCCTGGTGCTCGCTGGAGACGAGCACGAGAGGGCCACGCTCGTCCTCGTCCTCCTCGACGAAGCCGGCCACATCCTCTCCCACAAACCGACCCGAGCAGGGGTGGACTCATGACCCAGTCCAAGATCGAGATGGACCACCTCGACCGCATCGCGGCCGATGCCTTCCCCGGCTACCTCGTCCGCAAGGATCTCGTACGCCGCTACGCGAGGCAGTACCCGGTGCCGACCTACGTCGTCGAGTTCCTGCTCGGCCGCTACTGTGCCAGCACTGACGAGAAGGAGATTGACGAGGGGCTCGAGATCGTCGAGAAGCAGCTCCAGGGCCGGACCGTTCGCACCGGCGACCAGGAGCTGTTCAAGGCTCGGGCGCGCGAGGACGGCTCCGTCAAGCTGATCGACATCGTTCGCGCCAGGCTCGACGCCAGGAACGATTGCTACGTCGCGGAGCTGCCGAGCCTCACGCTGAACGACGTGCAGATCGGGGACGCCCTCGTCAAGGCGAACGAGCGGATGCTGACCGACGGCTTCTACGCCGAGGTCACGCTCGAGTACGACCCGCTCCTCGCGCAGGAGAAGAACGGGCACCCGTTCCGCATAGCGGCCCTCCGTCCCATCCAGATGTCGAAACCCGACGTGCTCGATGTACTGGCCCGCGGGCGACATGGCCTCACGACGGAGGAGTGGCGTCATTTCCTGATCCGCTCGACCGGCCTCGAGCCCACGGCGCTCGACGAGCGCGCGCAGCGAGTCGCCCTCCTGCGCATGGTCCCCTTCGTGGAGCGCAACTTCAACCTGGTCGAGCTCGGTCCCCGTGGCACCGGCAAGAGCCACATCTACCAGCAGATCTCGCCCTACTCCCACCTCCTCTCGGGGGGCAAGGCGACCGTGGCCAAGATGTTCGTCAACATGGCGAATGGCCAGCGGGGGCTCGTCTGCCAGTACGACGTCGTCTGCTTCGACGAGGTGTCCGGCATCTCCTTCGACCAGAAGGACGGCGTCAACATCATGAAGGGCTACATGGCCTCAGGCGAGTTCAGCCGCGGCAAGGAGAGCATCCGCGCCGAGGGCGGGATCGTGATGGTGGGGAACTTCGAGGTGGACGTGCTGCAACAGCAGCGCATCGGCCACCTCTTGAGCCCTCTTCCCAAGGAGATGCGCGACGACACCGCCTTCCACGACCGGATTCATGCCTACGCTCCGGGCTGGGACTTCCCGAAGCTGAACCCCAACGATCACTTCACGGACCACTTCGGGCTGGTGAGCGACTTCCTGAGCGAATGCTGGAGCCGCATGCGGCAGACGAGCCGGGTGGCCGCCCTTCAGAATCGGGTCTTCTGGGGCGGTGCGCTGAGCGGCCGCGACATCGAGGGCGTGAACAAGACGGTCTCCGGTCTCATCAAGCTGCTCTTCCCCGACCCGCAGATGTCGGTTGGGAATGAGGACCTCGAGTGGATCGCGCGTCTTGCCCTCGAGTCGCGCCGGCGCGTGAAGGAGCAGCAGAAGCGCTGCCTCAAGAGCGAATTCCGCAACACGCAATTCTCCTTCACGCTCGGCGGGGACGGCGTCGAGCAGTTCGTGGCGACGCCGGAGCTGCACAGCGACGAGGCGATCGACGATGATCCGCTGCCGCCCGGACAGGTCTGGGCAATCGGCCCGGGGAGCGGCGAAGCGGGCGCGGGTCTCTACCGGATCGAGATCGCCGTGGGGCCGGGCAGCGGGGTCCGGATCCTCAACCATCCGGTGCCGCCTGCCTTCCGCGAGAGCGTCAGGGTGGGTGAGCAGAACCTCTACGCCCGCGGCAAGGAGCTGGTCGGCGACCGGGATCCCCGTGCGCACGAGTACTCCATCCAGCTCCGCCCGTTCGACGCGGACAGGTCCGGCGTGGGACTCGGGCTGCCGGTGCTCGTGGCGCTCGTCGGCGGCCTGCTGGAACGAAGCACGCGGGGCGGCACGATCGTCGTGGGTCCTCTCAACCTTGGCGGCTCCCTGGAGCTGTTCCCGAATCCCGTGGCGATCGCCGAGCTTGCCGTGGACAAGCAGGCCACCACGGTGCTGATACCGGTCGCCGCCCGCCGAGCTCTCAACGACCTCCCGGACGATCTGTGGACGAAGATCAACATCGAGTTCTACAGCGCTCCGGCGGATGGGGTCTTCAAAGCGCTGATCGAATGAGGGGATCGGATAGGACCGTGCTATACGCGCGAGCCATACGCTGAACGACGGAGGAGCGTGCAGTGGCGCGACAGGGGACGGCTTCAGGAACCTGACTCGCGGTGGATGATAGATCCGGCCACGGACAGCGCCAGGGCTGCAGCGGCCGACAGGACGGCCAGGCTCCCCCACGCCGCCGACCAGGAGTCGCTCGCCTCGAGGATGGCGCCGAACGCGGGGGCGCCGATGAGAACGCCCAGGATGATGAAGGCCATCCCGACACCCGTGAGCAGCCCGGCCCGGTGCGCACCGCCGACCTCCGCCACCAGCACGAGGTAGAGCCCCACCCAGCCCAGGGCCCCCACGCCGGCACCGACGGCGACGACGGTCGCCGCAACGGGCGAACCCGTGGGCCACCCCGCATACACCGCGAAGGCCATCGCGCTCACGGCGCCCGTCGCGGCCAGCCAGGGCGGCCGCCCCCTGGCATGCCATCGGTCGCTCGCTGCCCCGAGCCCCAGCCGCGCCAGCGCCCCCCCGGTCTGCGCCGCTGCGAGCAGGCCGCCCGCAGCCACCACCGTGAACCCCTGGCCCTGGACGGCGAAGAGCGGAAAGTAGCCGAGAAAAGCCGACTGGACCATCCCCAGCACCAGGCCCGCGCCGAAGAGAACGAGCAGTCCCGGGCGCCCCAGCCACCACCACGCGCTCGCACCGCCGGACGAGCCGCCGTCGGGCGCCCCAGCAGAGGCGGCGAAGCCGGAGAGCACGGACCAGGCGATGAGCGCCCCGAGCCCGACGACGGCGGCGCAGAGCCCCACGGCGACCCGCCAGCCCGCGGCCCCCGCCAGCGCGGGGAGTACGAGCGCCGAGGCGATACCTCCGAGGGTGAGTCCCATTTGCTTGATGCCCATCGCGATCCCGCGCTCCCGGGGAGCGAAGAGCACCAGGATCACCCGGGCCAGCGCCGGGTTCACCAGGCTCCAGCCGATCCCGGCCACGACGAGGAAGCCGAGAAAGGCCGGGAACGATGGAGCCAGCGCGGCACCCACGAGGGGCCCGGCCGTGATCAGCAAACCGCCCACGAAGGCCGCCCGGACGCCAACCCGGTCGGCCAGATACCCGCCGGGAAGCGCGAAGACGAGCCCGCCGATGTAGGCGGCGGGCAGGAGGAGGCCGACCTCGAGGCGGCTCAGCGCGAACGCCTCGAGCAGCCGAGGCGAGAGCGGTGAGACGGCGAGCATGCCAAAGGCGCCGCCGCCGAAGGCCCCCGTGAGCAGGGACAGCAGCGTCCAGCGGCGGGCCGAAAGCTCCGTCGGTGCGGCCGCTCCTAGATCGTGATGCGTCGCGTGACCGTGCGGCTGAAGGTGCAGTTCGGAACGACGGCCGAATGCTTGCCCGGTCCGCCTGCCACCATCACCAGGATGTCCTCAGGGCTCAGGACGATGGGAAGCCGCACGTCCTCGTCCTGGATCGCGTTCATCCAGGCCGGCCACTCGTGGATCCCGTACATACCCCCGAGCCGCAGCTCGCGCAGGGCCATGCGGGCGTGGTTGAAGCAGAACTCCTGCACATCGCGCCGGCTGAAGCCGCTCCTGGCGATGGTGGCGGCGTGCTCGGGACCCAGCACCAGCAGCGCCTGGCTCTGGGACATGTACCAGCCGACGTTGGAGCCGAGCGTCGTCATCACGCTGCAGCAGTTGGTCAGAATCCCGGCCGCCGTGGTCGAGACATGGTCATTGACGTTGTGGGGCCCCTCGGCGCCGAAGACGGTGACCGTGCTGTCCTCGGGGCGGAAGCCCAGGGCAACACGGAGGGGCTCCCACGGGGTGTCCGGCTCGTTCTCGGCCACGGCATAGGAGTACTTCGAGGGCTGCCCCTGGGTCGCCATGTCGCCGTGGCCAGGCCACGCCCCGCCGAGGTTCAGGAGGATCATGCGGAGGGCGCGGCCGATGGTGGCGTTGGCACGATGGCCGGGACCGAAGCATCCGGACCCCCAGTGCATCCCGATTGTGCGGGCGTAGTCACCGCCGACGATGAGGAGAGGCGCCACCGGGTGGGTGGTCGCCTGGACGCCGTAGAGGTTGAAGGCGGGATCAAGCATCGCCTCCGCCGCCGCGACGATGACCGGAAAGTAGCTGGGCAGGCACCCGGCCATCACCGCATTGATGGCGAGCTTCTCGATGGTGGCTGCCCTCCAGCCGGGCGGCATGTCGCCCAGGCTCTCCTGCGGATCGCGTCGGACGGCCGCCAGCATGCCCCGGACACGCGCCTCGGTGGGCGGGACCACCGGGAGACCGTCCGACCACTGGTGCTCGACGAAATACGCGTCGATCGCCTCGGGGCTGTCCGGGAGATCGACGGTCTTTGAAGCGAGCCGGACCTCGGGGCTCATGACGCCTCCTTCACGGCCCGCTCACGCGGGCTGCACGGGTTTCGGCGGGCGGACATGCGCCGCGGCCTCGAGCGCCCTGGCCGCTTGCGCCGCGCGCTCGGCGACTGTGTCGAGTGGCTCGCCGCCCAGCGGATGGTCGATCACCAGGAGCAGCAGATCTGGCACCCCTTTCGCCTCCCGCTCCGACTCGGCGAGGCCGCGGAACGCGGTGGTGGTGATCAGCGCGGCCGGAACGCCGGCACGGATGATCTCGACGGCGTCGTGGAGACTCCACGACGTGCAGGAGCCTCAGTCTCCGGAGCCGGTAATGACGAGGTCGCAGGTGCGGGCCATCTCCGCGAGGAGCTCGGGCGTCGCTCCCACGGCGGCGTGGGCCTTCTGCCGGTGGATCACCTCCGCCACGCCGTGTTGCTCCTTGAGGGTCCTGGCCAGCAGCCCGACCAGGTGCTCGAAGTTCGTCTTCCGGTTGTCGATGAAGCCGACGGTCTTGCCTTGCAGGCTCGGCAGCGGCGGCGCCGCGAGCGTCTTGACCTGGGCTTCGCCGACGGGACTCAGCACACGAATGGTGCGCTCCATGGGGGTCCTCCTCGCGGGGTCACCGGCTGGGCCGCTCTCCCCGCCTCAGGTTGCCAGAAACCAGCGGACGAGGCGCTCGTACCGCGCATAGGGCACGTCGCCCACCACGCGGACGCGCCCGCGCCCGTCGCTCATCACCACCGTCGGGACGGCATCGATGCCCGCCGCGCGGGCCGCTCGGTACTGCTCGACCACCTCGGCCCGCCATAGGCCCGCGGCCAGGGCCGCCCGCAGCCCGCCGGCGTCGAGGCCGAGCCCGCCAAGGACGGTGCCGATGGCCTCGGGGTCGCCGATGTCCACGCCCCGCTCGAAGTAGGCCTCGAGCAGGGCCACCCGGGCCGCATCGGCGCCCTCCGGAACCGTGGCCTCCACCCACCGGGCGGCCTCCAGTGCCGGGAAGCTCCAGGCCGGCAATGGGACCGCGTCCGGCCACGGCACGAAGCGCACTCCCTCGCCCAGCTCCTCGGCCCTCTGCCACGCCTCACGCGTGTGGTCGTCCGGCACCCGCCCCGGGCGCGGCTCGGGCACGATCGGGAAGGCGCGCCAGCCCAGACGGATGTCGGACCCGAACTCCTCGGCCAGCCGGCGGAGGCGGACCGCCGCCGTGTAGCAATACGGTCAGAGCAGATCGCTCCAGACTGTCACCTCAACCGGCGTGCCCATGCCCGGGCTCCTCTCTCCTCGGTTCCGGGCTGGCGGGGCGCCGGCGCCGCTCGACGACGGGCGCGAGCGTCTCGAGGGCCGCCCTGAAGTGGCGCGCCGCGACGGCTCCCGGCGCAGCGCCCGCCGTCACGGTTTCCCTGAGCGCCGTCAGCGCGGCGCGCTGGCAGAGCGCGGCGACCTCGCCGCCAACCCACCGGGGCGTGAGGTCGGCCAGCACCTCGCGATCCACGTCCGGAGCGAGCGGGAGCCCGCGCAGGTGGACGTCCAGGACGGCGAGCGCCTCCTCCCGCGACAGCGGCCCGAGCTCGATCACGTCTTCGAAGCGCCCGGCCGAGAGGAGCGCGGCATCCAGCAGATCGGGCCGGCTCGTGGCTCCGATCACGACCACCGGGCTCGCGCCGGCCAGGCCCTCGATCTCGGCCAGGAGTTGGGCCACGGCGCGGTCGCCCACCCGCGACTCGCCGGCCGCGCCCCGGGCCGCGGCGAGGGCGTCGAGCTCGTCGATGAGGACCAGCGAGGGGGCGGCCTGGCGCGCCCGGCGAAAGACGTCGCGGATCGCGCGCTCGGTGTCGCCGACCCACTTCGAGAGGAGCGCCGCCCCGCTCGTTGCGAACACGGGGAGTCCGCTCTCGGTGGCGGCGGCGCGCGCGAGGAGCGTCTTGCCGCTGCCGGCCGGGCCGATGAGCAGGATTCCCCGCGGCGGCCGCACCCCGTAGTGGCGGCAGAGCTCCGGGTGGCGGACGCGCCACTCCACGGCCTCGCGCAGGCGCGCCTTGGCCTCGCCCAGGCCGCCGACGTCCTCCCAGCGCGCCGGGGCCAGGCCCACCGCGAGGGCGCGCGTGGCTGCCGGGCGCGTCCCGTCGCAGGCCGCCAGCAGGTCCGCTTGCCGGACCTCGAGACCCGCGGGGTCGAGGCCGGCCGCCTCGAGCGCCCCGCGGAGCACCCGCAGAGCGGCCTCGCGGCAGAGGCCCGCCAGGTCCGCGCCGACGAAGCCGTGGGTCCGCTCGGCGATCGCGGCGAGATCCACGCCGGGGGCGAGCGGCGTCAGGCGGGTCAGGGCGCGGAGAATCTCGAGGCGGCCCGCGACGTCAGGCGGGCCGATGGCAACCTCGACGTCGAACCGGCCGGGGCGGCGGAGCGCCGGGTCCAGGGCGTCGGGAATATTGGTCGCGGCCACGACCACGACCCGGCTCTGCGGCCCGAGGCCATCCATCAGCGTCATGAGCTGTGCCACCACCCGCCGCTCCACCTGCCCCTCGACGTCCTCGCGCCCGGGCGCGATGGCGTCGATCTCGTCGAAGAAGATCAGGGCCGG
>JACOVB010000246.1 GCA_016177555.1 Candidatus Rokuibacteriota bacterium | reverse complement strand
TGGTCGGCGCAGACGAACGACTCCTTGCCGCACCGGGTGGGCGTGGCGCGGAAGACCTCCGCGGTGCCGTCGGGGCTGTCGCCGTCCACGTTGACGATGACGCACCGGGCGGGCCCGAGCAGGCGGACGAGTCCCTGGTCGGCCTGGGCGACGACGTGGGCGATGGAGTCGGCCTCCCGGTAGGACGGGATCCCGACGGCGACGGGCATGGCCGGACGCGGAACCCGCGCGGGCGCCATGGCCGGAGCGGTTACCCCGACGGGCGATCCAGGACGCTCGCGATCTCCTCGAGCGCTCGGATCACCGCGCAGCCGTGGTGGACGCGGGCGCCGAGGGGGTCGAGCAGCACCGCCGCGAGCCCGGCGCGCTGCGCGCCCACGACGTCCACGTGGTAGGTGTCGCCCACGTGCACCGCCCGGCGCGGGGGCACTCCCATGGGGGCCAGCGCGAGCTCGAAGATCCGGGGATCGGGCTTCTCCACCCGCACGGCGCCGGAGTCGATGATCGCGACGAAGTGCGCGGCGAGGCCCACCGACTCGAGGAAGGACTGGACCTCGCCCCCGGCGTTGGACACCACCACGAGCCGGTAGCCCGCGTCGTGCAGACGCGCCAGCAGCCCCGGCACCCCCGGCGGGATGCGGCTGCAGATCCGGTCCTCCTCGTTCACCCGCTCGAGTGTGTCCGCGATCTCCCGGGTGAGGGGCGTCGCGGGCAGGCCGGCGTGGCGGAGCGTGGCCTCGAGGTAGGCGCGCCAGCGCTCGTCGTCGTTGGTCGCCGCCACCAGGTCCGCCCGGTCGAGGCCGAGGCGGGCCCGCTGCTCCGCCGCTCCGAGTGTCGCGGGTGCGATGCGGACGCCGTGGACCTCGTCGATCAGGCGGGCGACCCGCTCGGTGTCCAGGTGGACGAGAGTATGGCCGACGTCGAAGCTGACGACGTCGTACGCGCGGCGCGAGCCCATGGTGTGAGCGATCCTACTACGCCGCTCCGCCGTGGCGCGCGCAATTCAGCCCCGGCGGCGCGGGCCGCCTGCTGTGCTAGACTGCCGGGGCATGGCGCCGCGATGAGTCGCCCATGACCCGCATCACGCTCGACCCTCCCGAGCCGGCGGAGCACGCCGTCGCGTTCAGGTGGAGTGTCGAGCCAGCGACGGCGCTCTACCGCGCGTCGCGGTTCACCCTCCGGTTCCCGGAGAGCGTGGACCTCTCCCGCGTTCCCGACGCCCTCTGGTGGCGGATCGCCCTCATCTGCCTGCACTCGCAGTGGCCCATCCTCCGGCCCTGCCGCGTCGTCCTGCCGGTGGGGCTGGGACCGGGCGAGGCGGAGGTCTGGAGCCGGCTCATGGACGCCGAGGTGGCGACCCTCGAGGCCCACCGCGGCACCGCGGGCTTCGAGCGGGCCGTCGAGATCGTGGACGAGGGTCCGCCGCTCCCCGCCCTGGCGCCGCTGCCGGACACGGGGCGGTGCGCGACCGCCTTCAGCGGGGGCAAGGACAGCCTGTTGCACGCCGGGATCCTGACGGAGCTGACCCGCCAGCCCGTCCTCGTCACCACCACCTCTCCCATGCCCCCGCTCGAGGACCACGTCTCGCCGCGGCGCCGCCACGTCCTCGAGGAAGTGGCGAGGCGGCGCGACGTGACGCTGATCGAGGTCCAGTCCGACTTCCGCGCCGCGTGGGACAATGAATTCCCCCGCCGCCTGGGGTACCGGGTGTCGGTCAACGAGATCACCGACACCTTCCTGTACTTCGCCGCGCTCCTCGCGGCCGGGGTGGCCCTGGGCACGACTCACCTCTTCCTCGCCTCCGAGGCCGAGGTGCAGGAGAGCGTCGATCTGGACGGCCGGGTCATCCAGCACCCCCACTGCATGTACTCGGTGGTCACCCAGCGGACGCTCCAGGCCGTGCTGCGCTCCGCCGGCCTGCGCTACGGCTCGCTGACGTCGCCGCTGCACAGCTTCCAGGTCCAGCAGCTCCTGTGGCGGCGGTATGCGGATCTCCGCGACCTTCAGTCCTCCTGCTGGCTCGTGCGGGGCACCGACGCGGCGTGCAGCCAGTGCCCGCAGTGCCTCCGGCTCGCTTTCGGCGTGCTCGAGGTCGGCGATTCCCCAGCTCGCATGGGCGTGGACCTGGTCCCGCTCCTCGGCGCCATGCGCCAGTGGCGGCCGAAGGAGCGCGAGCGCGGGCCGCTCCTGCCCCAGGACCTCGTGGGGCGGGCGCTCGAGATGCAGACGGCGCGCGCCATCCAGGCCACGTCCCTGGGGCGCGTCGCGAGCATGATCGCCGATGGCCGGCCCGCCCGGCTCCTGAGCCGGCGCGCCCTGCGGGCCCTGTTCCACTACGCCCGCATCCGCCGGCGGATCGCCGGGCGGCCGGCGGACGAGCCTCCCGGATACCGCGCGGGGTTCCTGCGCCTGGTGGACCCGGCGCTCCGGGACTCAGTGGCGGCGATCTACGCCGAGCACTTCGCGCCCGAGGACGAGGCCGCGTACGCGGGAGTGCTCTCCCGGAGCGACGCGCTGGTCCGCTGGATCACCGAGCCGATCGGAGGAGAGGCATGACGGATGGACCGCTGACGCTGAACGGAGGGCCGGCGCGATGATCAGGGAGATGAACCTCGGTGACGACGAGCTGGGGCCGCTGCGCGACGTGATCCCGGGGCCCGAGCCCCGGCTCGCGCCGCGCCCCTCCAGCGGCGAGTCGCGCGGAATCATCCCCGTCGCCGACACCCGGCTCGACGGCAACGAGCTTCGCTACCTCACGCAGTGCATCCAGTCCAACTGGATCTCCTCGGCCGGCGGCTTCGTGCGCGACTTCGAGCACCACTTCGCGCAGGCCATGGGCTGCCAGTTCGGGGTCGCCTGCGCCAGCGGGACGGCGGCGCTGCACCTGGCGCTCGCCACCCTGGGCATCGGCCCCGGGGACGAGGTGGTCATTCCCACCTTCACGATGATCGCCACCGCCAATGCCGTGAGCTACACCGGCGCCGCGCCGGTGCTGGTCGACGCCGAGCCGGAGACCTGGAACATGGACGTGGCCCAGGTGCGGGCGACGATCACCGCGCGCACCCGCGCGATCGTCGTCATGCACACCTACGGTCACCCCGTGGACATGGACCCCCTCGCCGTCCTCGCCAGCGAGCGCGGGCTCGCCGTGGTGGAGGACGCCGCCGAGGCCCACGGCGCCCAGTACCAGGGGCGGCCCGTCGGCAGCCTCGGCGACGTCGCGAGCTTCTCGTTCTACGCCAATAAGATCGTCACCACCGGCGAGGGCGGGATGGTCACGACCAACGACGGAGAGATCGCGCGGGTGGCCCGCCGGCTGCGCGACCACGCCTTCTCCGACGAGCGGCACTTCTGGCACACGTACCTGGGTTTCAACTACCGGATGACCAACCTCCAAGCCGCCGTCGGTCTCGCCCAGACGGAGCGGCTCGCCGAGCTCGTCGAGATGCGGCGGGCCACGCGCCGGCGCTACGAGGAGGGCCTCGCGAGGATCTCCGGCCTCACCCTGCCCGTGGAGCGGCCGGGCGTCAAGAACGTGTTCTGGATGTACAGCATCCTGGTCGAGGACGACTTCGGCTGCTCCCGCGACGTGCTGCGGCAGCGGCTCGCGGCACGGGGCATCGAGACGCGGACCTTCTTCATCCCCATCCACCTCCAGCCCATCTACTACCGCCGCTATCAGGGGCAGCGCTACCCGGTGGCCGAGACGCTCTGCCGGAAGGGCCTGTACCTGCCATCTGGCGCCACGCTCACCGACGCCGATATCGACTACGTGGTCCAGGCGATCGCCGCCGCCCGCCGCGGGACCTGACGCGCCGGACGCGGTGGCGAGAGGCGCCCTGATCGCGCCGCCCGGAACCAGCGGAGGCGAGACCGCCGAGGCCCGCGCCGGCCGGGACGTGGTCGAGGCGCTCCGCGCGAAGACCCTGGCCGTGCTCGGGGGGCTCGTGCCTCGCCATGCCTCCTGCGCGCTGCTGGGCTTCCCGGACTACGGCAATGTCGGGGACAGCGCGATCTGGCTCGGGGAGGCCGCGGCGCTCCGCGCTCTCGACGCCCGCGTGGCGTATGCCTGCGACGCCCGGACCTACTCCGCCGCCGCGCTGCGCGCGCGGCTGCCCGCCGGGGTCATCCTCCTGACGGGGGGCGGCAACCTCGGAGACCTCTGGGAGCGCCACCAGCGGTTCCGGGAGCAGGTCATCGAGGCCTTCCCCCATCTCCCGATTGTTCAGCTCCCCCAGACGATCCACTTCCGGTCGCCGGCGAACCTGGACCGGGCCCGCCGCGTCTTCCGGGCCCACCCCGACTTCACGCTCTTGGCTCGCGACCGGCGGAGCCTCGAGGTGGCGGAGCGGGAGCTCGGGGTGCGGACGGCCCTCTGCCCCGACATGGCCCTGGCGCTGGGACGGCTCGATCGCCCGCGCCGGGCGCGGGCCGGCGTGGTGGCCCTCGCCCGGAGCGACGTCGAGTCGGCAGCCGACCTCCGGCGGGCCATCGGCGATCGGGTGTGGTGCACCGACTGGATCGACGACGTGGACACGCTCGCCACCCGCGCGACGGAGCGACTCCGGACGCTCGCCCGCCGCCACCCGCGGGGCTTCGGGGCGCTGCACCGCGCGGTGTGGCTCGGCTACCGGCGCATCGCCCGGGACCGGGTGCGCCGCGGGTGCCGGATCCTGAGCGGGGGGAGGGTCGTGATTACCGACCGGCTGCACGGCCACATCCTGAGCCTCATGCTCGGCATCCCGCATGTCGTTCTCGACAACAGCTACGGGAAGGTGCGTGCCTTCTTCGAGACGTGGACGAACTCGTGCGGGCTCGCGCGGTGGGCCGACTCACCGGCGCACGCGCTGGAGCTGGCGCGCCGGCTGGCGCTGGAAGACTCCCTCGGCGGATCGCGCTAGCCAGACCTCAGGGCCTGCGCAACAATACTGTGTGCGACTCAGCGACCATGGACAGGCGAGAACGTGTCCTTCCAGTCCAGGTGAAACGAGTGCCCCTACAGGTGGAGCGTGGTGAACTCCTCGGCCGTGACGGCCCGCCCGAGATCATGGACCCGCGTGTCCAGGACGGCCTTCACAGCCAACCGGCGGCGGGTTCGGGTCGCGCTGATGAGGGTGACGATCGCGTCGTAGCTCACGAGCGGTTGGCCCGTCCAGGTCAGGCTGATGAAGGAGAAGAGTCGGTCATCCATCCAGGTCGGGGGGGGGCGCCCGCCGCCCCGGCGAGATCCGCCGGCGGGCGCGCACCCTGGGAGCCCAGGCTGAAGCCATGAGACCCCGGACACTGCGCCGCCGGCTCAACACGGTCCTGCTCCAGTGGTTCCTGCTGCTCGTCATCGGGTCGGGGACGGTCCTGGCCTTCTCGTTCGTGAGCGTCCGCAGGAACGTCATCGACGACCGTCTCGTGCTGGCCCGCACGATCGCCCACTATCTGGATGCCACGATCTCGACC
>JACOVB010000013.1 GCA_016177555.1 Candidatus Rokuibacteriota bacterium | reverse complement strand
CTTGGGGGCAGGGGTTCGAGCCCCCTCGGCTCCACCAAATCCTGACGCGGGGTTCCGGCGCCATCCGTGACCCCGCGGTTGTGTTCGGAAGGCTCCTCGTTGCTCGGGGGTGGCGTCGGGTTGCGCTGATCGAGAGCCGCCTCCAGCGAGGCCGGTCCCTGTGGAGTGTCCGGGTTCTCGCTGGCAGCCCGCCTGCGCGAGTGGCCGCCGATCCGACATCAGCCGGCATGCGCATACGTACGGATTGCTCATGAGGGACGATGGGGAGACGGGCGGGTGACGAAGACCGGCCGGCCGGGGGCCCGCACGGCGACAGGACCTGCAGCGGCCGGGGGAAGCGGGCGCGCCCACTGTATTCAGCGGAGGCCGGCGGTGTGGAGATGCGGGAAGACAACGTCGCGGAACGCGCGGATCTCCGGCTCGGGGGAGGCGAAGGTCTGGAACGGCATCAGGTAGAGGGTGCACACGCCGAGCTTCGTCATCTCGACGATGCGTCCCGCGCAGTGCTCAGGGGTGCCAATGAGTCCCAGCGCGTCGCAGAGCTCGGCGACGACCTCGTCCGGCACAAAGGACGTCGCCGCGATCGCCGCCTCCCAGTCGTAGGCGTGCGAGAGGTCCGGATAGACCTTTCGCACGGCGTCCGGGATCTCGAATTTCGGGATGCGGAGCCCGGCGGGCCCGAGCCAGTAGTCCCCCCAGCGGAGTATCCCCCAGTGGACCGCGGTCGGCCGCGCCATCCGGCGCGCCTCGTCGGTGGTCACCGCCGTCCCCGTGCGCACCGCCCAGATGATCTCGAGGTCGTCGAGGCGGCGGCCGGCGCGCCGGGCGCCGCGCTCGAGGTGCGCGAGGGCCGTCTCCACGATGCCCCGGTTGAACCCCGTCAGGAGGACGACACCGTCGGCGACCTCACCGGCGAGCTCGATCGCCTTCGGCCCCGATGCCGCCATCAGCACCGGGATGCGCCGCCCCGATGCATAGCCGAGACGCCCGGGCGTGCCGCTCCAGTCGACGGTCTCACCGGCGAGCAGCGCCTTCACGGTGGTGATGCACGCGCGCATCTCGGCGAGCGTCGCGGGCTTGCGCCCGATGGTGCTCGCGGAGGTGTAGCCGGTGCCGATGACGAGCTTCACCCGGCCCGGTGCCATCTCCTCCACCGTCTGGGTCGCGCCCGCGAGCACGGAGGCGTGACGCGTGAACGGATTCGCGACCGCGGGGAACAGCTCCAGCCGCGCGGTGTGGGTGGCGGCCTGGCCGAGAATGACGAAGGCGTCGCGGGAGAGCATCTGGCTGTCGAGGATCCCGGCGCCGTCGAAGCCCGCGGCTTCGATGCTCTCGATGAGCGTCATCAGCTCGGGCATCGGCGTGGTGCCGGGGACTCGGAGATGAACACGAACGGGCTGGCTCATGCTGGGCTCCTCGGATGGCCACGGCGTGGGCCGGCAGCGCCGGCCGGGTCATCGAATGGGAGACCCTCACGATGAGCCGGAAAGAAGCGCCCCGAGCCGGGCCGGCGTGAACGGCCCCTTCCTATGCCGGGCTGTCGGACCGTCCGGTCGTGAGGATCCGGTCGACCTGCTCGGCGATCTCGGCGGCGAAGCGGCTGACCGTGCCGGCGTCGTTCATGCACGTCCTCCTCGGGGTCGAGCCTGCGGCTACGCTACGGCCCCGGCGTAGCGGCTGTCAAGGACGCCGCCGCGGCGTGCTGAAGAACCTTATTGACTAAAGTGTTTACGGGGTCGACTATTAAGGCTCGATGTCCGCCGCCGACTCCCGCACCCGCGCCCGCGAGGCGCAGCGTCTCCTCGACCTCCTGAACGCGCTGGGCACCACCACGTTCCGGCAGCTCCTCTGGCAGCGGGCGTCACCGCTCGACCTCACCTATGCGCAGTCCCAGGTCCTGTTCTACGTGAACGACCACCCGGAGTGTCACATGGGCGACGTCGCCAAGGCCTTCGGAGTCACGTTGCCCGCCGTGACGCACATCATCGACCGGCTGGAGCAGAAGGAGTTCGTCGTCCGGGGCG
>JACOVB010000269.1 GCA_016177555.1 Candidatus Rokuibacteriota bacterium | reverse complement strand
GTGGAGGAACGCTTCGACATCCGGATCGCGATCGAGACCCTGGCGCTCCGCCGTGGGTTCCCCGGGCTCGGCGAGGACGTGCTCAAGCGCCTGCTCGATCGGGTCCGCGAGCAGCAGGAGCGGATCGAGCGCGCGTCGTACCAGGAGATCGAGCGGCTGTCGATCGAGGTCCACATGGTCGTGCTGGAGGCGGCCGGCAACCAGCGGATCATCGACCTCACGCACCAGCTCCGGGAGCAGGTCTACATCGCGAGCACGCTCTACCGGGACCCCGACGGCACCGTGAGCCTCCCGCGCGTCCGGCAGGTCGCCGCGGACCATGAGGCGATCCTCTCGGCGCTGATCGAGCGGGACCTCGAGCGAGCGGTGCGGGAGCTCGAGGGCCACCTCGTGCGCATCAAGGACATGGTGATCGCCGCCGTGCAGGCGGGCCAGCGCCGGACGGCGCAGCTCGAGAGGCTCCAGCCCGCCCACACGCCGTCCCGATGAATTCACAACCTCTGAGGAGATGACGATGACGACGATGTCGGAAGCGCTGGCCCGCTTCGCGCTCGGTCTCCGATGGGAGGACGTGCCGGCGGACGTGCTCGACCTCGCCCGCGGCCACTGGCTCGACGCGCTCGGCATCGCGCTGGCGTCGTCCCGCACGGACTTCGGGGCGGCCGTCCACGGCGCGGGGCGCGCGCTCGGCGCCGGCGCCGAGAGCACCGCGCTCGGGTTCGGCACGCGGCTCCCGGCGGCCTCCGCCGCGCTCGTGAACGGCACGCTCGCCCACGGACTCGACTTCGATGACACGCACGTCGAGGCCGAGTACCACGCGAGCGCCCCCGCGCTGGCGGCGGCGCTCGCCGCCGGCGAGGCCGCGGGAGCCGATGGCCGCGCCACGCTGCTCGCGTTCGTGGTGGGCCTGGAGCTCGGCTGTCGCCTGGCCGGGGCCGCGCCGGGCGCGTCTCCCGACCGCGGCTTCCATCCGACCTCGCTCTGCGGGACGTTCGCCTGCGCGGCGGTGGCAGCGCGTCTGGCGGGGGATTCCGAGACTGCGCTCGTCAACGCGCTCGGGCTCTGCGGGAGCCAGGCGGCCGGCATCCTGGAGCTCAGGGAGTCGTGGCTCAAGCGCTTGCATCCCGGCTGGGCGGCGCACAGCGGTCTGATCGCCGCCGCGCTCGGGCGCCACGGCTTCCGGGGGCCCGCCACCGTCTTCGAGGGGCCGCAGGGCTTCTTCGCCGCGCATCTCGGCAGCGTGCCGGACGGCGAGCGGTCGCCCGTGCGCGATCTCGGGACGACATGGGCGAGCCGCGGCATCGCGCTCAAGCCCTACCCGTGCTGCCACTTCATCCACGCGTTCGTGGACGCGGCCCTCGCGCTCCGGGAGACCGGGGTGCGCGTCGAGGCGATCGAGCGCATCGACTGCCCGCTGACGGACCGGCTCCAGCCGCTGGTCGCCGAGCCGCGCGTCCGCCGCATCACGCCGCCGACGCTCTACGACGCGCTCTTCAGCGTCCCGTACGTGGTCGCGCTGGCGCTCGTCAAGGGCCGCGTGGATGTCGCCGCGCTCTACGACGAGCCACTCGACGACCCGCGTGTCCTGGCGCTCGCCGCGAAGACCTTCTGCCCGCCGGACCCCGAGAGCGACTACCCGAAGCACTTCCCGGGCGAGGTGCGGATCACGCTCAGGGACGGTCGCCGGCTCGTCCGGCGCGAGCCGGTGAGCCGCGGCGCGCCGGAGCGACCACTCACGCCGGGCGAGATCGAGGCGAAGTTCTTCCTGAACGCCACGCGGGCGATTCCCGACGTCCAGGCCAAACGGATCAGCGAGATGGTGTGGAACATCGAGACGCTCCCGGCCGTCCGCGCGCTCGTCGCCGAGTGCGTCGCCCGGGACTGAGGACGACGGCGATGGCGGTGAAACGGGTTCCGCGCGGCTGCTTCTACGAGGACTTCACCGAGGGGCGGGTGTTCGAGCACCACTGGGGCCGGACGCTCACCGTCGAGGACAGCCTGCTCTTCAACAACCTGACCATGCACTACAACCCCATCTACTTCAACGCCGAGTACGCCCGCCGGCTCGGCTACGAGGGGATGGTGGTGAACCCGCTCCTGGTGTTCACCACCGCGCTCGGCCTCACCGTCGAGGACCTCTCGGAGGCGGGCGGGCCGTTCCTGGGCGTGGACGACCTGCGATACCACCGGCCCGTCTACGCCGGGGACACCGTCTCCGCGCGCTCGGAGGTGCTGAGCCGGCGCGAGTCGCGGTCGCGTCCGGGATGGGGGATCGTCGAGTGGCGCACCCGCGCCGTGAACCAGCGGGGCGAGCTGGTGCTCGAGTACCGCCGCCGCAACCTGTCGAGGAAACGCGAACCCACGAAGAGCGAGGGCCGTTGACATGGGATTTCTCAAACCCGAGCACGAGGACCTGAAGCGCCTGACCCGCCACTTCACCAACAAGGAGGTCGTCCCGATCGCGGATGCCCTCGACCGCGAGGAGGCCGAGATCCCCACCCCGCTCCTCGAGAAGATGGCCGAGATGGGTTTCTTCGGCCTGCTCGTCCCGAAGGACTACGGCGGGCTCGGCCTCGACACCCTGAGCCTCTGCGTCGTCACCGAGGAGCTCGCGCGCGGCTGGCTCTCCGTGGGGAGCGTGATCGCGCGGAACGTGCTCTGCGGCCACATCCTGTACAAGGCAGGCACGGAGGACCAGCGGCGGCGCTTCCTCCCTGGCATGGCCACGGGGATGCGCCAGACGGCGTCGGCGGGGACCGAGCCCGAGGCGGGTTCGGACGCCTCGAATATCAAGACCACGGCGCGCCGGCGCGACGGCCACTACGTCGTGAACGGCTCGAAGATGTTCTGCACGTTCGCCAACCAGGCCCACGTGCTGTTCACCTACGTCCGCACCTCGGCGGAGAAGAAGGCGGGCGGGATCAGCCTCTTCCTCATCGAGAAGGAGCCGGGCGAGCAATTCGCGCCGCCGCACCTCACGGGCACCCGCATCCGCACGGTGGGCTACCACGGGATGAACACGTACGCCCTCTTCTTCGACGGCCTCGAGGTGCCGGAGGGCAACCTGGTCGGTGGCGTCGAGGGCCGCGGATTCAAGCAGCTCATGCACGGCTACGAGGTGGCGCGCATCCAGTTCGCGTTCCGGTGCATCGGCCTCGCCCAGGCCGCCTACGAGGCGGCCCTCGCCTACAGCCAGCAGCGCGTCCAGTTCGGGAAACCCATCGCGACGTTCCAGGCCGTGCGCTTCAAGCTCGCCGACATGGCCACCGAGATCGAGGCGGCGCGCCAGCTCGGGTACCTGGCCGCCGAGAAGTTCGACCGCGGCGAGCGCGCAGACGTCGAGGCGGGCATGGCGAAGCTCTTCGCCTCCGAGATGGCGCACCGCCAGTGCTGGAACGCGGTGCAGATCCACGGGGGCTACGGCTACACGCGCGAGTACTCCGTGAACCGCTACTGGCGCGACTCGGGGCTCCTGCCGATCGGCGAGGGGACGAGCGAGATCCAGCGGGAGATCATCGCGCGCCGCATCCTGCAGGAGCGCTGAGATGGGCATCACCGGGACCGGGAACTACTTCGAGGACTTCCAGGTGGGCGACGTGTTCGAGCACGTGCGCGGGCGCACGGTGACGAACATGGACAACTACCTGGTCACCCACATGACCATGAACACCGCCCAGGCGCACTTCAATCTCCCGTACGCCCAGCAGATGATGGGCGGGGCCTTTGTCGAGCGCCTGGTGGTGGGGCCGTGCACGATCGCGATCGTGGTCGGCCTCACCAGCGAGGACATGAGCGAGAACGCGTTCATGGACCTCGGCATGACCGGGATCGGCCTGCCGAACCCGGTCTTCGCGGGTGACACGCTCTACGCGCGGAGCGACGTGCTCGAGGTGCGCGCGAGCGAGGAGCGTCCTGATGCCGGGATCGTCCGCTACCGGTTCACGGGATGGAAGGACGGCGGGACGCCCGTCGTCGAGGGCGAGCGGACGATCCTGGTGAAGAAGCGCGCGTCCTGGGCGACGGCCGACGGGAACGGAGGCGCGTGATGGCGGCCGGGCTCGACGGCATCACCGTCGTCGACCTCACCCAGGGCGTGGCCGGCCCCTTTGCGACGCGACTCCTCAGCCAGATGGGGGCTCGCATCATCAAGGTCGAGCGCCCCGGGACGGGTGACCTGATCCGGCACTGGGACACGATCGTGGGCGGCATGTGCTCGGGCCACGCGTGGGTGAACCCCGGCAAGGAGAGCGTCGCCCTCGACCTCAAGAGCGAGCGCGGTCGCGACCTGCTCCTGGCGCTCGTCAGCCGCGCCGATGTGGTGATCGAGAACTTCGTGCCGGGGACGCTCGAGCGCTGGGGCCTCGGCTGGGAGCGCTTCCGTGAGGCGAGCCCGCGCCTGATCTTCTGCCGCGTCTCGGGCTTCGGCCAGGACGGGCCGTACCACGACCGCGCCGCCCTCGACCTCATCGTCCAGGGTGAGACCGGTCTCATTCTCACCAACGGTTTACCGGAGGCGCCGGCGAAGATCTCGCTGTCCGTCTGCGACATCTCCGGCGCGATGTACGCCGCGCTGGCCATCCTCCAGGCGCTCTTCCACCGCGAGCGCACCGGGCGCGGCCAGCAGATCGAGGTGGCGCTCTTCGACGCGGTCCTGACCTGGACCGGCTACTTTCCGTACATGTACTGGTACCGGGGCCAGCTTCCCGCGCGCGTGGGGCTCCATCACCACACCATGACCCCCTACGGGCCCTACGTCGCGAAGGACGGTCGCGCGGTCATCCTCGCCGCCGGGTCCGGTGCGCGCGAGCTCTGGGAACGCTTCTGCGAGGCCATCACGCATCCGGAGCTGGTCGACCATCCCGACTTCTCGACGAACACCCTCCGGATGCAGCACAAGCAGGCGCTGGACACCATCGTCGCCGGCGCGATCGCCGGGCAGGACCGCGCCTACTGGCTCGAGCGCTTCCACCGGTACGGGGTCCCCGCCGGAGCCATGAACGACCTCGGCGAGGCCCTCGAGCACCCGCGCATCCGGTTCCGGGAGCTCGTCAAGGAGGTGCCGAGCACCGCCGGCAACGTGAAGGTCTTCGACTTCCCCCCGCAGTTCTCCGAGCTCCAGTCGGTCAACAGACTGGGGCCGCCGGCGCTCGGCGAGCACACCGCGCGCATCTTGAAGGAGCTCGGGCTCCCGGAGGCGGAGATCGCGGCGCTGGCGGCGGCAGGCGTGGTGCAGGTGATGGCGGCGCCGGGAGGGGACGCGCCAGATGAGTGACACGCTCGACCGGAGCCTCGCCCTCGCCGAGTTCGTCGCCGGGCTCACATACGAGCAGGTCCCCGCCGGCGCGGTCGATCGCCTGAAGCAGTGCCTGCTCGACTTCGTCGGCCTCGCGGCCTTCGCCGCCGCCCGCGCCGAGTCGAGCGAGCCGTTCCGTCGCGCCGTCCTGACCCTCGCCCCGCGTCCCGGCTCCGGGACCGTCGTCGGCGAAGCGCGCGGCTATCCCTGGGAGTACGCGGCGCTCCTCAACGGGGCCTTCGCCCACACGCTCGACTTCGACGACACGAACCTGTTCGGCGCGCTCCACCCGGGGGCGCCCGTGATCCCGGCCGCGCTCGCCGCCGCCGAGCAGACCGCGGCCTCGGGCCGCGCGCTCCTCGAGTCGCTCGCCGCCGGCTACGAGGTCGCGTGCCGCGTGGGCGGCGCGCTCGGGCAGACCGCGTACGACCGTGGCTTCCACATCACGCCCGTGGCGGGCATCTTCGGCGCCGTCGCCGCCGGGGCGAAGCTCTTCGGTCTCGGCGCCGCGGAGATCGCGAGCGCGTTCGGGATCGCGCTGAGCCAGGCCGCGGGCTCCATGCAGTACCTCGAGAACGGCGCCTGGACCAAGCGTCTCCACCCGGGCTTCGCCGCCCGCGACGCGCTGGTCTCGCTGGCGCTGGCGCGCGCGGGCGTCGTCGGCGCGGCGCGGGCGATCGACGGGCGCTACGGCCTCCTCGCGGGGTACAGCAACGCGCCGCGCCCGGACCGCCTCCTCGAGGGGCTCGGCGAGCGGTGGGTGCTCGCGGAGACCGCGATCAAGCCGTACCCGTCCTGCCGCCTGACCCACGGCGCGATCGACGCCGTGCTCTCGCTCCGCGAGACGGCCGGCGCCGACGCGCGCGCGCGCGCGTCGTTCGACGTCCGGCTCTCGCCCAAGGCTGTCCAGATCGTGGGCGAGGCGCTCCCGCACAAGGTGCGCCCGAGGAACGTGGTCGAGGGGCAGTTCAGCGTCTACTTCCAGGCCGCCGTCGCCTGGCTCGACGGGCGCGTCGACTGGACGAGCTATGACCGGGTGGGAGACGAGCGCGTCGCGGCGCTCGCCGCGCGGATGCGCGTCACGGCCGACGAGACCGTCCCGCTCGCGGGGGCGGACGTCGCGGTGACAATCGACGGCCGCGAGATGCACGCCCGCGTCGAGCAGCCGCTCGGCGAGCCCGAGCGGCCGATGCCGTGGACCCTGATCGAGGAGAAGTTCTCGGGCCTCGCGACGGGCGTGCTCGGCCGCGCCCGCGCGCGGGCCGTGATCGGGAGCGTGCGCGGCCTCGAGGCGGAGGCGGACGTCGCGCGGTGGGCGCGGCTCCTCAGGCGGCGGGGATCGCGGTGACCCGGCACGACCGGCTGCGGCGGAGCCAGCTCGGCACGCCGGCGAAGACGTTCCGGATGATCGAGAACTGGAACCCCGTGGAGGTGACACGATGAAGACCGGGTGGTCGGTGGCGGTGGCGCTTGCGGTGCTCTCGGCGCTGGCGGCGGGAACGATGGCGCCGGCATCCGCGCAGAACCCGTTGGTGGTGGGCGCGTCGATCTCCCAGACCGGACGCCTGGCGGTGACGGCCGTGTACGTTCACCAGGCGTACCAGCTCTGGGTGGACGACGTGAACGCCAGGGGGGGCCTGTTCGGACGCCAGGTGACGCTCAAGGTCTACGACGACAAGAGCGACCCCGGCACCGGCGTGAAGCTCTACGAGAAGCTCATCGTCGACGACAAGGTCGATCTCGTCGTTGGCCCCTACTCGACGCCGGTGACGGCGGCGGCGAGCACGGTCACGGAGAAGTACCGGAAGGTGATGGTCGCCCCCATGGCCGCCGGCGACGCCCTCTGGAAGCGCGGCTACCGCTACCTGATCCAGACGCTCACGCCCTCGAGTCTCTACTACGTCGGCGTCGTGGACATCGCCGTCGAGCGGGGTCTCAAGACTCTCGCCCTCTTCTCCGAGGATTCGGAGGCGCTCCGGGTCACGATTCCGGCCGTGATCGACGTCGCGCAGAAGAAGGGGCTCACGGTCGTCCACAACGAGTACTTCCCCCGCGGGACCACCGACTTCTCGGCGGTCCTCACGCGCATCAAGGCGCTCCGCGCCGACGTGCTGATCTGCGGGTGCTATGAGCCGGAGTCCGTCCTCTCCGTTCGCCAGTCGAAGGAGCTCGACTACAGCCCGAAGCTCCTCTTCGCCGGCCACGGGGCGGCGGTGCCCGAGTTCTACAAGGCGCTCGGCAAGGACGCCGAGTTCGTGCTGGCGTCCGACCACTGGGACGCGCGCATGAGAACGCCCGGCAACGCCGAGTTCGTCGAGCGGTTCAAGAAGAAGCACGGCCGTGAGCCGAGCTACCACGCGGCGGGGACCTACGGTGGAATGCAGGTCCTCGAGGCCGCGGCGCGGAAGGCCGGCGCGCTCGACCAGGACCGGATCCGCCAGGCGCTCGTCGAGCTCGACATCCAGACGGTCTTCGGGCGCTACAAGGTGAACGAGACCGGCGCGCAGGTCGGCAAGACCGCCGTCATCGTGCAGTGGCAGGGCGGCAAGAAGGAGATCCTCTGGCCCGGCGACACCGCGACGGGAAGCGCGAGGCTCCCCGCGCCTCCCTGGGCCGAGCGCCGGTAGCCCGGGGGCGGACGCAGCTTTGGTGATGATGTGGGAGCCCGTGCTCTGGGGGCAGCTCCTCATCAACGGCGTGATGCTGGCCGGACTCTACGGTCTCCTCGCCCTCGGCCTGAACCTGGTGTTCGGCGTGATGCGCGTGATCAACTTCGCCCACGGCGAGCTGGTCATGCTGGGGGCCTTCGTCACCTTCTGGGGCTACACCGCCTTCGGCCTCCACCCCCTGCTGGCGCTGCCGCTCTCGGCGCTCGCGCTCTTCGCCCTCGGGTGGGTGCTCCAGCGCCTGCTGCTGGAGCGGGTGCTGGGGGGGCCGCCGATGGCGGGGCTGCTCGTCACGTTCGGCCTCTCGCTCGTGGTCATCAACGTCGGTCTCCTCGTCTTCGGCGCCGACATCCGCTCGATCCCCGTCGTCACCGGCTCCCTGCCTCTCGGCGGGTTCGTCGTCCCCCGGGCGCGTGGCCTCGCGTTCCTGGTCGCGGTGACGCTGACCGGGCTGACCGTCGCCTTCCTCAAGTGGAGCGCGCTCGGCCGCGCGATCCGGGCGACGGCCCAGCATCCCGAGGTCGCGATCACCTGCGGCGTGGACGTGCGGCGCACCCGGCTCGTGACGTTCGGTCTCGGCGCCGCCCTCGGCTC
>JACOVB010000268.1 GCA_016177555.1 Candidatus Rokuibacteriota bacterium | reverse complement strand
CTGGGGCGGAGGGTGTCGCAGGCCGCTGAACGACTCAGCCCGAGTCCACCTGCAGGGGATGCTTCAGCTTGCCGCCGGGCCTCAGGTTGAGCACCGCCTCCGGGAAGACCTCGGCGAGCCACTTCACGACGTCGTTGACCGTCACGATGCCGATGGGCCGCCGCTCCTCGTCCACCAGGGGGATCGTGCGGTAGCCGGCGGAGTTCATCCGGTTCACCGCGTAGCAGATGCGGTCCTGGGCGGAGAGCGCCTCGGGATCGCGCGTCATCACCTCGCCGACCCGCGTGTTGCCCACGTCGCGCCCCTGGCCCAGCACCCGGATCAGGACATCGCGCTCGGTGAAGATGCCGATGAGGCGCCCGTCGGCGTCCACGATGACCACGGCCGCGCGGTGGGTGTCCACCATCCGGGTGATGGCGTCCTGCACCGAGGCGTCGGCGGAGATCCGGATGGGCTCGCTGGGCGCCAGGAGCTGGACCGTGTCGTTGAGGAGGGCTCCGTCGAGCTTGCGGAAGTCGGTCTCGAGGGACTCGGAGTACTCGTCCTGGAACTCGCTCATATGCCCCTCCGGTCTCCCGTCGCGGGTGGGCCAGGGCGGCACCACCCCGGCGCCCCGCCCCTGGGGCGGCTCCGCCTGTGGTGGCTGAAGTCTAGACGCCACCCCATGACGAGTCAAGCCGCGCGACGACGGCCTGCGCGACCCGGTCCACGTCGCCCTCGGGGAGGAGCGCGCGGAGCGGCAGCGCGGTGGGGCTCCAAGGCGCCCAGCGCTCCCGGGTGGCCTCCGGGAACAGGATCACCGAGGCGGTTCCCACGCATGCGGCTAGATGGCTCACCCCCGAGTCGGCCCCGATGAACGCGGTGGAGGCCTGGAGGACGCTTGCCAGAAGCGGAAGGTCGGGCTCATCGAGCCGCAGGGCCCCGCGCCCGGCGCCCCGCCCGCGCAGCGCATGGTGGAGCTCGGTCGTCGCCTCGTGATCCGCCGGGCCCTGGTGGACGAGGACCTGGCAACGCGTGTCCCCGACCGCGCGCTCGATCACCTGCGCGAGATCCGCGGCCGGCCACCGCTTCCACGCCGCGCCTGCGCCTGCGTGCACGGCGAGGATCGGGCGCTCCGGCTCGGCGCCGAGCCCGGCGAGGGCATGACGGGCGAGAGCGCGCCACGCCTCCGGGAGGGCCAGCGGCGAGAGGCAGGATGATGCGGCCACACCCCACGGAGCGAGCGTCGCGAGCAGGTGCTGCCACACGGGACCCGCGAACGAGTTGTCCGGCACCGGGGGGGCGATGACCGCCGAGGGGACGAGAGCGCTGAGCCGCTCGCGATAACGCTCGTCGCTCGCTCCGAACCAGGACACCACGCGACCCGCGCGGCCGAGTCGGGCGGCCAGCATAGCCGGTACGGCCTCGTCGGCGAAGAGCCTCTCGAGCCCCAGGCCGTCGAAGGAGAGCGCCTCGTCCACCACGGCCGGGCCCGCCAGCAGCCGGCCGAGCCGGGGCTGCGCGGCGAGCGTGACGTGACGCCCCCCGTCGAGATGCCCGAGCGCGCGGAGTGCCGGCACGGCCTGGAGCACGTCGCCCAGGGCCCCGGGGTGGATGACGAGGATCTCGGGAGGTTCAGGCGCCATCGGTCAACCTCCACCATGCTACTCCGACTCATCTCCCGGAGGGCGTCGCCATTGGAGGACGCGCCCCTCATGCCCAAGCCCGTGCAGTGCCCCCACCCCGAGCTCATGCTCGGCGGCGGCGGCGAGAAGGTCACGCTGCGGATCGCGGCGTGCTGGGCCGACCACTGGAATGTCTGGGGAGGGCCCGTGACGCTCGCGCAGACGGGGAAGATCCTCGAGCGGCACTGCGCCGCCGTCGGGCGCGATCCCGCCACCATCCCGCGCTCGGCGAACATGGCACTCGTGATGAGCGAGGACCCGGCGGAGATCGAGACGGCGCAACGCCTCTACATGGCCCGTCTCGGCGCCGACGAGGCCAAGGCGCGCGACACGGTGCTCGGTGGCAGCGCCGGCCAGATCCTCGACACGCTCGGCCGCCTCGCCGCGGCGGGGGTGGGCATGCTCTTCATCCCCACCATGTTCCTGCCCTGCTACCGGCGCCCCGTGCTCGACCGCTTCATCGACGAGGTGGCCCCGCCCTTCCGGGCGGTTCCCGGGGCTCGCCCGTAGCACCCCGCTCAGGCTAGGCGCCGGCGATCTGGCGCCAGTGGGTGCTGATCTCGCCCAGGGTGGCCACCCAGATGCGCGGGGTGTGGCGGACGTGGTCCACGAGCTCCCGCAGGCAGGCCAGCCGCGAGGGGCGGCCGATGATCTGCGGGTGGAAGGTGAAGTTGGTCACGCCGTGCGCCTCGGAGATGCCGTCGAACTCGGTGAGCCAGCCCTGGAGCACCGGCCCCGGCGACTGGATGCTCCGCTGCCCCGTGAACATGAAGAACGGGGCGTCGTCGAGCACCCACGAGACGGGGATCTCCACCAGCGAGCGCCCCTCGATGGGCGGGTGCAGGTAGGGCGCGAGGCTGTCCATCATGTTGGACGAGTAGTCGAAGCCGTGGCGGGCGACGAGCCCGAGGGTGCTGGCCGAGAACTGCCAGGCCGGCGCGCGGTAGCCCACGGGGCGCTTGCCCGCCAGCGGCGTCAGCACCTCGAGGCTCTTGAGGAGGATCGCCTCCTCGCGGTCGGGAGTCAGCTCGCTCACTCGCTCGTGCTCGTCGCCGTGGCAGCCCACCTCGTGCCCCGCGCCGGCGATGGCCCGGACGGCGTCGGGATAGTGGCTGGCGACCCAGGCCGGGATGAAGAACGAGGAGCGGATGTCGGCTCCGCGCAGGATATCGAGGATCCGCGGCAGCGCCTCGACCGGGCCGAAGCGCCCCTGGGACAGCGTCACGGGCTCGGTGATGCCGCGCGCCATCCAGAGCGTCTCAGCGTCGAGGTCGAACGTGAACGCACAGGCGGCCCGGGCGTCTCGGGGCCAGCGCGGCTGGGTGGCTGTGGCGGCAGGTGGCGGTGTCATCGGCGAGGCTGATAGTAGCCCGCTTGGTTGTGCTATGAAAGGGTTCATGTTGTGCTCTTGCTTCTATCCGGGGACGCGCGTCGGCGACAAGTCCCGGTGCGTCTCGAGCTGGTCCATGCCGTCGTGCCGCGCATCCTGACCCTATCGGCGGCGACCCACATGAGGAGGACTCGATGAAACCGCTGCCGCACCGCTACGAGGTCCGGCTCTCCGGTGGTCCAATCGGCTACGCCACCGTGTCGGCGAGCGGCATGCCCGATCTCCGGTCTGCTCCTCCACTCGACTTCGACGGGCCGGGAGACGCCTGGAGCCCCGAGCACCTTCTGCTCGCGGCCGTGGAGACGTGCTTCCTGTTCACGCTCCGCTCGGTGGCCAACGCCTCTCGTGTCGAGTTCGTGGTGCTCGATCTCTCGAGCGAGGGGACGGTGGACCGCCAGGACGGGGTCACCCGGTTCACCGAGATCGTGCTGCGACCGCGGCTCGCGATCCGACCGGGGACGGACCGGGATCGCGCGCTATCTGTCCTCCAGAAGAGCGAGCGGAGCTGCCTCGTCTCCGCGTCCCTCGCAACGCCGGTTCGCCTGGAGCCTGAGCTCGTGACGGCCTGATGAGCGCCGGCTCACCTCAGCTCGCCGAGGGGCGAGCAGCGACACGGCGCGCTGGCGTGACATCGCCGGCAGCGCGTGCCGGTTATACACAGGTGAGGAGGCGAGATGACTGGCCGCCCTGAAACCCGGCGCGACGCCCTCACGGTCACCATTCTGCGAGCGGGTGAGGTCCAGGAGCTGTCCACAGCCGCTTCCCGGCGGCGTGTCCCGGATCGCGAGGATCTCCCCGGTGTCCAGGTGCACGTCGATGCCCCAGATCCCCCCGGATCGGCCCCGCCGCAGCCCGACCTCGCCGCGGCCACCTCTGTCACCCCTGGCCGGGGGCCGGGCCGGCCTCTCACGGTCCGCTCAGAGTTCTCCTCGATCGACGGCGACGGCCGCCAGGGCAGCCGTCTGCGCCGCTCACGCGGCCTTGACGACGTCCCTGTCCCGGGAGCAGCATCGCCGCAGGGGCCAGATCAGAGCCGGGCGGTCTCGGCTCCAGAGGGAGGGCTCCGGGGCCGGCGGCTCGACGACGCTGGGGTCTTTCAGGGGGTCCTGGAGGCCCGCT
>JACOVB010000232.1 GCA_016177555.1 Candidatus Rokuibacteriota bacterium | reverse complement strand
TGGCCCGGACGATGCTCGCCTGACGGTCCGCGTGCCGGGGACGCGGAGGGCGCGCGTGATGGACGCGGCGCTGGCGCAGGTGCGGTGGATCTGCGGCCTCGACCTGGACCTGGCGGCGTTCTACCAGGCCGCGCGGCGCGATCCGGTGCTCGGGGCCCTGGTCCCGCGGCTCTACGGCCTCCGGCCCACGCTCACGCCGCAGCCGTTCGAGATGCTCGTGGGGGCCGTATGCGCGCAGCAGGTGAATCTGGCGTTCGCGTTCACCGTGCGGGGGCGACTGGTGCGGCGCTTCGGCACCGAGGTCGCGGTCGGAGGTCAGACCGTGTACGCCTTTCCGGAGGCGGAGCGGCTGGCCCGGGCGCAGGTGCCCGAGCTCCGCGCCATGCAGTTCACGGTGCGCAAGGCGGAGTACATCATCGGGCTCGCCCGGCAGGTCGCCTCCGGCGAGCTCGACCTGAACGGGCTGGGTGAGCGCTCCAACGACGAGATCATGAGCACCCTGACGGCGATCCGCGGCTTCGGGCGGTGGACGGCGGAGTGGTTCCTGGCACGAAGCCTGGGACGCGGAGACGTCTGCCCCGCGGGGGACCTCGCGGTGAGAAAGGCCTTCGGTCACTTTTTCGCCCGCGGGCGGCTGCCGAGCGAGGAGGCCGTCCGCCGGCGCGCGGCGGCGTGGGGGGAGCATCAGAACCTGGCCGTGCACTATCTCCTGGCCGGGCAGCGGCTCGAGGCAGCGGCTGGTGGAGGCGGGACATGACGATCAAGAAGATCTTGCCGATCCTGGGACAGCCGAACCCGGAGCAGCCGACGGACGTCCATCTGGTCGGCCGCTACGCAGTTGGCATCTCCTGGGCCGACAACCACTCGAGCATCTATCCCTTCGACCGGCTGCGGCTCGACGATCCGGCGCTCGAGGACCCGCCGCCGGAGGCGCTCACCGAAGCCATGACCTGGCCCAGGGAGATCAAGAAGCTCCCGGATGCCCTGCGCGTCGTCTGGGCGGACGGACGCGAGAGCCTCTATCCGTATGCGGGGCTCCGGGCGCTGTGCCGGTGCGCTGGATGCACGGGCGGCCATTAGTGCTCCCGTCCCCCGTGGTGGGCACGACCCGCCGTGGCCTCGTCCTGACCGGGGTCATGGGGGCGGTGTTCCTGGCGGCGATGGAGTCCACCGTTGTCGCGACCGCGATGCCGACCGTCATCGCCAGCCTCGGTGGCATCCGGATCTACTCCTGGGTGTTCTCGGCCTTTCTCCTGGCCTCCACCGTGACAATGCCGATCTGGGGCCGCATGGCCGATCTTTTCGGCCGCCGCCGCACCTACCTGGCCGGCTTCGCCGTCTTCCTGGTGGGCTCCGCCCTCTCAGGGCTCGCCCAGAGCATGAACCAGCTCATCGCCTTCCGCACCCTTCAGGGGCTGGGCGCGGGCTCGCTGATCACGCTCGGCATGACCATCATCGGCGATCTGTACGATCTCGAGCGCCGGGCGAAGATGCAGGGGTACTTCTCGGGCGTCTGGGGCGTGGCCTCCCTCGTGGGGCCGCTGCTCGGCGGGGTCCTCGCCGACACCGTGTCGTGGCGCTGGGTCTTCTACATCAATATCCCGTTCGGTCTCCTGGCTGCCGGGGCCATCGCCTGGGGGCTCCGCGACGAGCGATCCTCGCACCGGCCCGTGATCTTCGACCATGCGGGCACGCTGCTGTTCACGGGCGCGGTCTCCTCCCTGTTGCTGGGGCTCGTGGAAGGGGGACGCGAGGCCTCGTGGACGCGGGGGTCCGTCGTGGGGCTGCTGATCGCCTCCGCGGTGCTGCTCGCGGCCTTCGTCCTGGTGGAACGGCGGGCCGCCCAGCCCCTCATCCCCCTCGGGCTCTTCCGCAACCCGATGGTCCGTGCCGCCGCGGCCACCGGCTTGCTCTCCGGCATGGCGATGTTCGGTGCCATCGCCTATATTCCGCTGTTCCTGCAGGCCGTGGTCGGGAGCACCGCGACGCAGGCGGGCTTCGTGCTCACGCCCTTCATCCTGGGGTGGGTGACGTTCTCCATCCTCGGCGCCCGCCTGTGCCTGCGCGTCGGATACCGCGGGGTCGTGGTGGCGGGCATGGCGGTGCTCACGCTCGGCTTCCTGCTCTTCAGCGGGTGGAGCGAGGCGCTCACCCGGATGACTGCCGCGAGCCACATCGTGCTGGCGGGGGTCGGCATGGGGCTCGTCTTCGTCCCCATGCTGATCGCCGTGCAGAGCGCCGTGCCGCGCGCTGCCCTGGGTTCCGCCACCTCGGTCATCTCCTTCTTCCGCGCCATCGGGGGAACGGTGGGGGTGGCGGTGATGGGCTCGGTGATGGCGCACCGGCTGCACACGGAGCTCGGCGGATTGCTGGCCGCGGCGCCCGCCTCTCTCCAGGAGGGCCTGCGCCGGGTGGTCGAGCATCCCGACGTGCTCGTGAACCCCATGACACGCGCGGGGCTCGGGTCCGACGTGCTGATGCAGATTCGCCCGGCCATGGCGCACGCCGTGGGCGGCGTCTTCACGGTGGGCCTCGCCGTGTGCGTCGTGGCGCTCGCCTCCGCCTTCCTGGTGCCCGCGGGCCAGGCGCGCGACCTGGCCGCGGCGCCGGAGCCGGCGGCGCCGACGCGGTCCTGATGTGACTGCCATGGCCGGGGACGCGCCGCTTCTCGATCGTCTGGCCGCGCTGCCCCCGGTGCCCGTCTCCGAGCTCACCGCGCTGCTCGATCGGGGAGCGAGCCTGGCAAAGGATCCGCTGCTGGCCGGGCTCGTGGGCGTCGACGAGGAGGGCGAGCCGGCGCTCCACCCGCTCGCGGCGGCGGTGCTCGAGCAGCTCCACAAGCGCCCCGATGCGACCTGTTACGCGGCGCTGATCGAGGCGCTGACCGGCATCTGGAATGCCGCGGTCCGGGGCGCCGTCGTCGCGCGCCTCAAGGCGGGTGGACTGCCGCCCGACGACCTGCTCCTCCGGCTCGAGGCCCTCTCCCCGACGCTCGGGTTCCAGGCGGAGAATCGCGAGTGGGCCAGGGCGTGGATGGCCGATCCGACCGCCCAGGACGGAGCGCTCGTGCAGCAGTGCCTCGTCCGGCTGCTGCTCGCCCTCCGCGGGCTCGCTGAGGCGCGCGCCCGGGCGCTCACGGACCCACACCCCCCACCGCGCGGGGGGTCCGCCACCAAGGAGACCTCATGATCCATCTCCACGAGAAGAATGCCGAGCGCAGGCGACTGAACGGGCTCGTGGCGAAGAGCCCCATGCAGGTGCCCGCGGCCTTCGGCGATCTGGGCCGCCGCGTGTTCGCCGACGGCGCGCTCTCCAAGAAGCACAAGGAGCTGACGGCGCTGGCCGTGGCGGTCTCGCAGAACTGCTTCGACTGAATCGAGCACCGCGTGGAGGAGGTCCTCCACCAGGGCGCGAGCGCCGCGGAGATCGCCGAGACGCTCGACATCGGCGTGCTGATGGGCGGCACGCTGGCCATCAAGTCCGTCCGCCACGCTTTCGCGGTCATGGACGCGCTCAGGGCGGACACCACGGGGAAGAGCAGCGGGTGATCGCCCTCGAATCGGTGTCCAAGGGCTATGGCGGGCAGGAGCTCCTGCGCGATTGCGGCTGGCGCGTCGTCCGCGGCGAGCGCATCGGCCTCGTGGGGCCCAACGGCGCCGGCAAGACCACGCTGTGCCGGATCATGGCCGGGGTCGAGGAGCCGGACGCCGGCCGGGTCCATCGCGACGGAGGAGTCTCGGTGGGCTACCTCCCGCAGGAGGTGGGTGGCGGCGGAGGCGCGCGTACGGTGCTCGCGGAGGCGCTGTCGGGGTTCGACGAGGTGTGGCAGCTCGAGGCCGCGCTCGAGGCTCTCGCGCTGGCCATGGCGCGTCCCGGCGCCGACCCCGCACTCACCGACCGCTACGGAGAGATCCAGCACCGCTTCGAGGCGCTGGGCGGGTACCGGCTCGAGGCCCAGGCCAAGGTGATCCTCGGGGGTCTCGGTTTCGAGCCGGCCGGCGTCCATCGGCCGCTCGGCGAGATTTCCGGAGGCTGGCGGATGCGCGCGGCGCTGGCCCGGCTGCTCCTCCTCCGTCCCGATCTGCTGCTCCTCGACGAGCCCACCGACCATCTCGATCTCGAGTCGCTCGAGTGGCTGGAGGGGTTCCTCGCGTCCTACGACGGCAGCGTCGTGATCGTCTCCCACGACCGGTACTTCCTGAACCGCATGGTGACCTCCATCGCCGAGCTGAGCGGGGGGCGCATCCAGGTCTACGCGGGCGATTACGATCACTTCATGGTCGAGCGCGAGGCGCGGCAGGCGCTCGCCGAGGCCCAGGCGCGCAACCAGGCCAAACGCATCGAGGAGATCGAGCGCTTCATCGAGCGGTTCCGGGCCAAGGCCACCAAGGCCCGCCAGGTGCAGAGCCGCGTCAAGATGCTCGAGAAGATCGAGCGGGTCGAGGTGGACGCGGCCGCGAGGAAGATCCACTTCAAGTTCCCTCAGCCCCCGCGTACGGGGCGCGTCGTGGCGCGACTGGCGGGAGTCTGCAAGGCCTATGGCGACCACGTGGTCTACGATGGGCTCGACTTCCTGGTGGAGCGGGGCGAGCGGGTGGCGCTGGTCGGCGTCAACGGTGCCGGCAAGTCCACCT
>JACOVB010000051.1 GCA_016177555.1 Candidatus Rokuibacteriota bacterium | reverse complement strand
CTCACGATCTTGATCTCCGCGATGAGGAGCGCCACGCCGAAGAGGATGAGCAGCAGGCCCGCCCAGTTGATGGGCAGGCTCTGGAAGGCGAAGAAGGCCAGGATGAGGCTGATGCCGCCGACCACGCCGGGCAGGACCACGCCGGGGTTCGAGAGCTCGAAGAACAGCCCGAGCATTCCGATCATCATCAGGATGTAGGCGATGTTCGGATCGGTGATGAGCGCCAGGAAGCGGTCCCGGAAGCGGATCTCGATGCGCTTCACCTGGGCCTCGCGCGTCGATGTTCTCGGCGACGAGGTCCACCACGCGGAGCTTCACCGCCTCGCGCTCGGTGGCGGAGACGGAGGAACGCACGGCCTTCTCGGCCCACTCGGCGTTGCGTCCCCGCTCGGTGGCGATCGTGCGGGCGAAGGCCGCCGCGTCGTGCTCGATCTTCTTCATCATCTCCTTGTCGCTGCCGCCGCCCACGGCCACCGGGTGCGCGGCGCCGATGTTGGTGGCGGGCGCCATGGCGGCCACGTGCCCCGCCATGGTGATGAAGACGCCCGCGGAGGCCGCGCGCGCGCCGCCGGGGCCGACGTAGACGATGACGGGGATCTCGGACTTGAGGATCGACTGCACGATGGACCGCATGGAGCGCTCGAGCCCGCCGGGCGTGTCGAGCTGCAGGATCAGCGCCTGGGAGCGCTCCGCCCGGGCCCGCTCGATGGCGGTGGCGATGAGACGCACGGTCACGGGCGTGATGGCGCCGTCCATCTCGATGAGGGAGACAGGCGCCGGAGGGGCGGACACGGCAGCAAGCGGGGCGAGGGCAACGGCCAGGCCGACCAGAACCAGACCGAGCAGCAGAACACGTCTCATGGCCGCCTCACGGGGCTCATGATAGCACGCCGCGGCGAGGCTCCTGGCGCAGCGCGAGGACCGAGAGCAGCTCGAAGAGGAGATTGGCCGCGAGCAGGCTCGTGATCTGCCCCGGCCCGTCGTAGGGCGGCGAGACCTCCACCACGTCAGCGCCCACGAGGTCCAGCGTGCGCAGGGCGCGCACCAGCACGAGCGCCTCGTATGCGGTGAGCCCACCCACCTCGGGCGTGCCCGTGGCGGGGGCGTAGGCCGGGTCCACCGCGTCGATGTCGAAGGAGCAGTAGACGGGCGCGCCGCGCAGGCGGTCAAGGCGCGAGGCCGCCGCCGCCGTGCCGCGCTCCTTCACCTCCTCGATGCGCAAGACCTCGAGGCCGTGTTCCGCATGGAAGTCGAAGTCGCCCGGGCCCCGGAGCGGACCCCGGATCCCGATCTGCAGCACGCGGCGTCCGTCGACGAGGCCCTCCTCCACGGCGCGCCGGAACGTGCTGCCGTGGAAGTGGCGCGAGCCGCCGTACTCGTCCCACGTGTCGGGATGGGCGTCGAAGTGGACGAGCCCCAGCGGCCCGTGGCGCCGCGCCAGCGCCCGCAGGATCGGCAGGGTCACCGAGTGGTCCCCGCCGACACCGAGCGGGATCACCCGAGCCTCCGCCATCCCGTCCACCTCCCGCTCGATGGCCTCGAAGGTGCGCTCCATGGAGATGGGCGCCACGTCCACGTCCCCGTAGTCCGCCACCCGGAGCCGCTCGAAGGGCGACACCTCGAGCACCGGGTTGTAATTGCGGATCAGGGAGGACTGCTCGCGGATGTGGCGCGGGCCGTGGCGCGCTCCCGGGCGGTAGGAGGTCCCGCCGTCGTAGGGAATGCCGAAGATCGCCACGTCGAGGGCTGCCGGGTCCCGCAGATGGGGCAGCCGCATGAAGGTGGCCGGCTGGCCGAAGCGCGGGGAGTGGCGGGCGTCACGCGGCTGCGGAGTGTCCACCATGGCGCTCCCGCGTGTGGGCCGCGTCAGAGCTGGGCGGGGAGCGTCGCGACGGCCCGGACGAGACGCTCGACCTCGGCGGCCGTGTTGTAGACGGAAAAGCTCGCCCGGAGCGTGCCGGTGATCCCCAGGCGCTTCATCAGCGGCTGGGCGCAGTGGTGACCGGCACGCACCGCGATGCCGGCCTCGTCGAGGACCGCTGCCCCGTCATGCGGGTGGATGCCCTCCACGTTGAAGGCCACCACGGCTCCCCGCCTCTCGCCGGACGGCGGCCCGTAGACGGTGACGCCGGGGATCGCCGCCAGCGCGTCCTGGGCCCGGCGCGTGAGCTCCTGCTCGTGGACGGTCACCCGCCGCATGGCGAGCTTGTCGAGGTACTCCACCGCCGCGGCCAGGCCCACTGCCCCCGCGATCGGCGGCGTGCCGGGCTCGAAGCGCCACGGCAGATCGTTCCACTGGGCGTGGTCGATCCACACCTCCTTGATCATCTCTCCCCCGCCCCAGGCGGGCTCGAGGCGTTCGAGGACC
>JACOVB010000256.1 GCA_016177555.1 Candidatus Rokuibacteriota bacterium | reverse complement strand
CTTCGCGCTCTACGGCGGCATGTTCCACGGCATGGAGCCGGAGCTCGCCGCGCTGTTCCGCTGGGCGAGCCTGCTCATCACGGTGCCGTCCGTGATCTGGGGCGGCGGTGTCTTCTTCAGAGGCGCCTGGGCGGCGGTCCGGGTGCGGACGCTGCACATGGACTTGCCGATCAGCATCGGCCTCCTGGCAGGCTTCCTCCACGGCGCCTGGAACACGCTCGCCGGGACGGGCGAGGTCTACTTCGACTCGGTGACCACGCTGATCTTCCTTCTCCTGGTGGGGCGCTATCTCCAGCGCCGCCAGCAGCGCGCCGCGGCCGACTCGACGGAGCTGCTGGCCTCGCTGGCGCCCAGCGCGGCGCGGCTCATCGAGGGCCACACGGTCCGCGAGGTCCCGCTCGAGGCCCTGTCGGCGGGCGCGCTCGTGGAGGTCCGGGCAGGAGAGCTGGTCCCTGCCGATGGCGTCGTCGAGCGCGGGCTCTCCGCGCTCGACGTCTCACTCCTCTCGGGCGAGTCACGGCCCGTGGCGGTCGGTCCTGGAGACTCCATCCACGCCGGCACGGTGAATCTCTCCTCCCGCATCGAGGTCCGCGTGGAGCGGGCAGGGGAGGAGACACGGGTGGGCCGGCTCATGAAGCTCGTGGAGGAGCATGCGCGCCGGCGCGCCCCCATCGTGCAACTGGCTGACCGCCTCTCGGGGCACTTCGTCCTGGTGGTGCTCGTCCTGGCGGCCGCGACCTTCGCGCTGTGGGCGCGCCTCGATCCTGCCCGGGCGCTGGACCACGCCGTGGCGCTCCTCATCGTCACCTGTCCTTGCGCCCTGGGGCTGGCAACGCCGCTCGCCGTCAGCGCCGCCATCGCGCAGGCGGCCCGGGCGGGCATCCTCATCAAGGGCGCCGATGTGCTCGAGAAGCTCACCCGCCCGGGGCGCATGTGGCTCGACAAGACCGGCACGCTGACCACGGGGCGGACGGCACTCGTCGAGTGGTGGGGAGACGAGGACGCCAGGCCGCTGGTGGCTGCCGTCGAGGCGCACTCCGCTCATCCGCTGGCTCGCGCGTTCGTGGCGGCGTTCGGGGATCGAGAGGCCGCCGGCAGCGTCGAGCCCGTCGAGATCGTGGAGACCCAGGGGGCCGGGATCGAGGGGCGGTTGGGATCGAGGCGCGTGGTGGTGGGGGCTCACGACTGGGTCGCGGCCAGGGTGGAGGCGATTCCGCTGGGGATCAGCGAGCGCGCGGAGGCGCTGAGCGCCGAGGGGCTGTCACCGGTGCTGGTCGCGGTGGACGGGCGGGCCGTGGCCCTCGCGGCCTTCGGCGACAGGCTGCGCGATGACGCGCGGAGCGCCCTTGATCGAGTACGGGCTCACGGCTGGCGAGTGGGTGTGCTGTCCGGAGATCATGCCTCGGTGGTGGCAGCGGCGGGGCAGCAGCTCGGTGTGGAGCGCGCCGATTCCCGCGGGCGCGTCTCTCCCGAGGGAAAGCTCCAGGTGGTCACCGCGGATCGGAACGACGGCCCCGTGGTCATGGTGGGCGACGGGGTGAATGATGCCGCCGCGCTGGCGGCGGCCACCGTGGGCGTCGGGGTGCATGGTGGGGCCGAGGCGGCGCTGGCCGCGGCCGACGTGTACATCACCACCCCTGGCGTGGGACGGGTCGCCGACCTTCTCGACGGCGCCCACCGGACCATGGGCGTCGTCCGGCGGAACCTGATCTTCTCGCTCCTCTACAACGCCGTCGGCGTGTCGCTGGCCATGGCGGGCCTCCTGAATCCCGTGGTGGCCGCCGTCCTCATGCCCCTGAGCTCGCTCACGGTGATCGTGAGCTCGTACCGAGCCCGGTTGTTCAGCGGCGGGAGCGGGAAGGCGATGCCATGTCGGTGATGTTCATCCTCCTGCCGCTGGCGCTCCTTTTCTCGGCCGTCGCGCTCGCCGTCTTCATCTGGGCGGCCACCTCCGGCCAGTTCGACGACCTCCACACGCCGGCGGTGCGGATCCTCCACGACGACGATCCCGGCGCGCCATGACCTGCCTCATGTGATCCCCGTCATGGCCGACGAGCCCACGGCGGCGCTGGACACGGAGCGCGGGCTGGCGGTCATGGACCTGCTCCGGGGGCTCGGCCGCGAGCAGCGCGCCGCCGTCATCGTCGTCACCCACGACCAGCGCATGCTGGAAGGGTTCGACCGCGTGTACCACATGACCGACGGGCGGATCGGGAGCGTCGAGGCACAGGCGGCGTGATCTGCCGAGAAGGGGCGTGCCGGCCACGCCGAGGCACGGTTTCCCCATCGGCTCGCGCGCCGATGGCTGAGCGCAAGAGAGTTGAGGCCGGGGGCACAGTCCTTGCTAGCATGGGACATGCGGCGGGCAGAGGTATGCTCTTGACGCGGATCCCTCACCGAGAGGCAGGCAGAGAGGAGGAACCGATGGCTGGACTTCCGCGGCCCTTCGAGCAGTTCGGTAAGCAGCACCGGGCAGTGGTGAAGGCCTACGAGGCCCTCGGCGAAGCGGCCGCCAAGGCGGGGCCCCTCGACGGGAAGACCCGGGAGCTGGTCAAGCTGGGCATGGCCATTGGCGGGCGGCTCGAAGGGGCGGTGCACTCGCACACGCGCCGCGCGCTGGAGGCGGGCGCCACCCCGGACGAGATCAGTCAGGTGGTTGCCCTCGCCGCGCCGACCCTCGGCTTCCCCACCACGGTGGCGGTGTTCACGTGGGTGGAGGACATCCTGGGCGGCGGCCGGAAGAAGACGCGGCGATGACGCTCGTGGCCGAGTGGAAGGAAATGGCGCTCTCCGAGCACGCGTTCGACGACCTGCTCGACGAGGCGGCGCGCGTCCACGGCCACCTCTGTCCCGGCCAGGTGCTGGGGGTGAGGATGACGCTCGCGGGCTGCCGCGAGGTCGGGATCGAGCGGGCGCGGCAGGCCGGCAAGGGCCTCGTCGTGCTCGTGGAGATCGACCGCTGCGCCACCGACGCCATCCAGGCGCTGACCGGGGTGAGCCTCGGCAAGCGGACGCTCAAGCATCTCGACTACGGCAAGATGGCGGCGACCTTCGTCAACATGGTGAGCGGGACGGCCGTGCGCGTGGCCGCCCGCGAGACGGCACGCGCAAGGGCCGCCGAGTGCGCGCCTTTCGAGCCCGATGCCCGCAAGGCGCAGATCCTCGCCTACCGGATGATGCCGGAGCGCGAGCTGCTCAAGCTGGAGCGCGTGACCATCAAGCCAGGCTGGCTCGACCGGCGCCGGGTGCGCGTCTACTGCGACTGCTGCGGGGAGGGGGTCAACTACGAGCGGGAGGTCCGGGTGGGGGAGCTGACGCTCTGCCGCCCGTGCAGCGGGGAGAGCTACCTGCTGCCCCCGTGCGAGCGGGCGGTGCCAGCCATCGAGGGGCATGTCGGCTAATTGTCTTGCAGGGCGGGAGTCTGCACGAATCTGTCAGCGGCAGCCAAGCGGCAAGTCGTGCCTCCTTGCGGTGACCGAACGGTGTCAGGGTGTAGCAGGGGGATGTCCCGCGCGGGTCGCAGATGGGGCGTGGGGGCCCCAGGCGTCCCGGGGCCGGAGCACAAGCCCCGGGTCCGTTCGCGGTCCATGTGACCATTCCGGAAGCGACTCCCGCGGCGGGCGAACCTGGCAAGGGTTTTGCTGCGCTACAGGATCGTGAGAGGCTCACGCCCATGAGCGCGTCCGTCAGACTCCTCGCCCTGGTCGCCGTCGGCCTGGTGCTGGCGGCGGGGCTCTGCCTGTTCGACGAGGGCGCTGGCGGTGATCTGTGCGCTCTGCATCTGGCGATCATCGCTGCCGCGCCGTCGGCGGTGTACCTGACCACGGGGGGCCGAACGGATCTCGGCCTGCCCGCCGTCTACCTGGCCCTGCTCCCGGAGCTTCTTGCTCCTCCTCCCAAGGTCTGACCCTCGCTCCTGGTGGTGCCCGGGCGGGAGAGCGCCCGGGCGTGAACGAATCGCTGCACCGACCCGGGAGGAGTCCAACCATGCGTACGTTCGTTTCGGTAGCCCTCGCGCTCATGCTGCTCACCGGCCCCGCTGTCGCCCCGGCGAGCGCCCAGAGCGCACTCACGAAGACCGACGGGCAGGGGCCCGTGGCGGTGGCCGTCACGCTCATGGAGGCGACGGCCAGCGGCACCAAGGCCAAGGTCGTCCTCGACACGCACTCGGTGGCGCTCGACGGCATCGCGTTCGACCTGGCCGTGAGGCTGCGAAAACCCGACGGGACTGACATCGCGCCCGCGGCCGTGGAGGCCGCGAGCGGCGCGGGGCATCACCGGCAGGCGGTCGTGACCTTCCCGGCGATCGACGGCGGGATGGCCGTCGAGATCGTCGTGAAGGACGTCGGCGGCGTCGCCGAGCGGCTGTTCCGGTGGGCGCTGCCGCTCCGGTGAGCCGGTGCGGCGAGGGCGTGGTGGGGGCGGATGCGGGCTGAACGAGTGACGGGCATGGCGCGGGCGCGGCTGGATCGGGATGCGCTGGCCTTCGCGGTGCTGCGCGGGCTCACCATGATCGGCGGGCTCGCCGCGCTGTCGATCGTGCCCCTCCGGCCGGAGCATCAGATCCACCTGCTCCCGCTTCTGGGGGGCTTCATCGCTTATAAGGCGGCCCTCTTCACCGTGCTCTTCTTCAGTCCTGAGCACGCGCGACCGATCTTCCTCGCCACCCTCGGGAGCGATCTCGGCATCGTGTTCATCCTCGTCTGGTTCACGGGAGGGGGGGAGAGCCATTTCTATCTGCTCTTTCTCATTCTTGTGGCGCTGAACGGGTACCAGTTCGGTCCCGGGATCGGCACGCTGGCGGGCGCGCTGTCG
>JACOVB010000240.1 GCA_016177555.1 Candidatus Rokuibacteriota bacterium | reverse complement strand
GGCCAGGACCAGACGGGCGCCGTGCCGCGCCAGGGTGGAGCCGATGGCATAGCCGATGCCCTGCGCGCCGCCGGTGACGAGAGCGACCTTTTCCGTAAGCGTGGCCAATCCTCCTATAGCGTGATGGCGGCCAGCGTCCCTTCCTCGATGGCCTCGAAGAACTTCCTCGAGCCGAGGACATCCCCCACCAGCTGAACGGGGACGCCCAGGGCCGTCAGCGCTGCGTGATGCTCGGTCCTCGGCCCGTAGCCTGTGCAGAGGATCACGCTGTCGACGTCCTTCAACACGCGGCGCCAGCCGTTGGGCGGCTCGACCTCCACGGTGTCGGGGCCGATCTCGCGCACCTGCGTGTGGGTGAGCACCTCGATGCCGAGGTCGCGGATGCGGTCCAGGAAGTAGACCCGGTCAGCGTGGACGGCCTTCTTCAAGGGGGCGGAGCGGGCGATCATGATCACCCGCTTGCCACGGTGGGCCAGGTAGTCCGCCACCTCCATCCCCACGAGGCCGCCCCCGATGATGACGCAGTTCTGGCCCGTCTCCTCGAGCCCGGCGATGACCCGCCAGCCCATGATCACGTGGGGCAGGCCCACGCCCGGCACGTCAGGCTTCCGGGATTCCGCGCCCGTCGCCAGGATGATGGCGTCGGGCTTGAGCTCCCGGGCGTCCTCCGGGGTGAAGAGCCTGTTCAGGTGGACCGTGACGCCCAGCCGCTTCACTTCGCGCTCGAAGTAGCGAAGCGCGTTCTCGAGCTCTTCCCGGTGCGGGGGCCGATAGGCCAGCCGGAGCTGCCCCCCGAGGGCGCCGTCCCTCTCGAACAGGTGGACCTCGTGGCCGCGGCTTGCGGCCGTCACGGCCGCCGCCATTCCGGCGACGCCGCCCCCGACCACGGCCACCCGCCTGGCAGGGGCCTCGCGGGCCAGGAGGTGCTTGAACTCCAGCTCCCGGCTGACCATGGGGTTCACGGTGCAGGCGATCCCCTTGTGCCTGTGGATCGTGGCCAGGCACTCGTTGCAGGCGATGCACGGGGCGATGCGCTCCACGAATCCCGCCGCGGCCTTGGCGGGGAAGAAGGGATCAGCCAGCAGGGCCCGGCTGAGGCAGATGAAGTCGGCCTGTCCCTTGGCCAGGATCTCCTCGGCCAGCTCGGGGGTATTGATGCGCCCCACGGTCATGACGGGAATACCGAGCCGCGCCTTGAGGGCCTCGCCGTAGGGCACATAGCAGCCGCGAGGCACCGACATGCCGGGCACGATCATGTAGGGCCGTGAGGCGTGGATGCCCCCGGAGATGCTGACGGAGTCGGCGCCCGCGGTTTCCAGCAGGGCGGCGATCTCCACCGCTTCGTCGAGCTCGAGCCCGCCCGGGATATGGTCGCTGCCGTTCATCCGGCAGATGATCGGGAACTCTCCGCCGAGCTCCTTCTTGATCCCCTGGACCAGCTCGACGAAGAACCGGGCGCGCCTCCGGGTGTCGCCACCGTACTCGTCCTCGCGCCGGTTCGCTTCCGGTGAGACGAACTGCCCGATCAGGTAGCCGTGGGCGCCGTGGAGCTCGACGGCATCGAACCCGGCCTGCCGGGCGCGGAGCGCCGCCTCGACGTAACGCCGGATGATCCGCTGGATCGCCGCCACGTCGAGCTCCTTCGGCACCACCGGCTCCCCCACGGCGGTGAAGCGCGACGGCACGGGAGAGGGAGCCAGGGGCACCGACCCCGAGATCTCCGGGATCGACTCGCGACCTCCGTGATTGAGCTGGACGGCGATCCTGGCCCCGGCCGCGTGGACTGCCTCGGCGATCCGTCTCATGCCCGGGACATGGCGGTCGTCGTGGAGCATGGCGTTGTGATGGAGGCGCTTGCCTTCCTGCTCCACGTAGGTCGCCTCGACGATGAGCAGGCCTGTGCCGCCCCTGGCCCGCTCGGCATAGAACTCCACCATGTCGTCGGTGACGAAGCCGTCGTGGTCCGCCAGCTCGGAGCTGGTGGCGGCAAACACCAGGCGGTTCTTCACCTCGAGCGTGCCGACACGCCCGGGGGAAAACAGATGCGTGAATCCGTTCGCGCGGTGACCCGCCGGTGCAGGGCTCACGGTATCACCTCGCTTCAGCCGGGTGGCCGGGGACGGCTCCCGGCGCATCCGGCAGCGCGGCCCTCAGCAGGGTCGTGGCCGTCCGGTCCAGGGTCCAGGAGACGAGTCCGTCCGAGCCCGCGCGCGGATCGAGGACGACGCCGTACTCCTCCCGGGCCTGCTCTCGGCTGATGTAGCCCAGGACGGCATCGCGCAACACCCATTTGGGGTCGCGCTCCAGCGGGTCGCCGTAGCCGCCACCGCCGGGGGAGAGGTACTCCACCACCTCACCCCGCGCGAGATTCCGGCGGCCTTTCGTGACGAAGGGCAGCCGGAACCCGCCCTCGGGGCCGCCGAAGACGACATCGGCGCCCCCGGCCGGCTTGCCCCCGAGGACGCCGAAGGGGAGGAAGTCCCGCCTGTCCCCGAGCACCGCCACCGCGATCTCGCCGGTGAGGCTGCGATAGCGGTACGCCGTGCCGCAGCCCCCGCGATGGCGTCCGGCCCCGCCCGAGCCATCTCTGATGGCCAGCCTTTCCACTCGCACCGGCACCCGATGCTCCACGGATTCCACCGAGGGAAAGTTGGCGGCGCCCAGCGCCGTGGTCCCGTTGACCAGTCCGTCCCCCTGGGGATTGCCCCCGTAGCCACCGGCCCCGGGGAAGAGCATCACGTAATAGTTGCCGCGCTCGGGATGCGTCCCGGCCATGGTGATGACGCCGGTGGTGCCGAACAGGTCGGCGGGCGTGCGCTCGGGGAGCGCCTGGCTCATGGCTCCGAACACCACCGAGATGACGCGTCCCACCGATTCCAGGTAGCCGCTGATGGGATACGGGTACTCCGCCCCCACGAACGTGCTCGGCGGAATCACGTAGTCGAAAGGCCGGAAGCAGCCCCCGTTGATCGTGACCTCGGGGATGATGTGATTGATGGCGATCTGGCACGAGGCGATGCAGGTCTTGCGGGGCAGATTGACCGGCCCGCGGGCGGGGGGAGAGGACTTGGTGAAATCGAAGGTCATGCGGTCCCCTGCCCCCGTCAGCTCCAGGTGGACGAGCAGCGGCTGGTCGACGTGGCCGTCGTTGTCCACGGCGTCCTCGAAAACGTAGGTGCCGTCGGGAATCTCACGGATGAGGGAGCGCATGTGCTGCTC
>JACOVB010000239.1 GCA_016177555.1 Candidatus Rokuibacteriota bacterium | reverse complement strand
GCGATCTTCTGGCATATTCCGTGGCCGAACGCCGAGGCCTTCGGCATCTGCCCGTGGCAGCGGGAGATCCTTCTCGGGATGCTGGGGGCGGACCTCATCGGCTTCCACACGCAGTACCACTGCAACAACTTCCTGGATACCGTCGATCGGGCGCTCGAGGCGCGAGTGGACGGAGAGCACTTCTCGGTGGTGCGGGGCGATCACACCGCCTGCGTCCGGCCGTTTCCGATCAGCGTGGCCCCGGAGCTCGTGGAGGACCCCCCGGAGATCTCGCGGAAGGCTCTCCTGGACCAGCTGGGCATCGCGGCGGAGTTCCTGGGGGTGGGAGTGGAGCGGGTGGACTACACGAAGGGGCTGCCGGAGCGCTTCCTGGCGCTCCAGCGGTTCTTCGAGCGCTTCCCCGAGTACCGCGAGCGGCTCGTGTTCGTCCAGGTCGGCGCCCCGAGCCGAAGCCGGATCAAGCGGTACCAGGAGCTCCAGGCGGAGGTCGACGCGACCGTGGACGCGGTGAATCGCGCCCTCGGCACGAAGAGCTGGCAGCCCATCGTGTACCTCAGGCACCATCATGACCACCGGGACATCTGGCCCCTCTATCGCCATGCCGACTTCTGCATGGTGACCTCCCTGCATGACGGCATGAACCTCGTCGCCAAGGAGTTCGTCGCGGTTCGCGACGACGGGGAGGCGGCGCTCATCTTGAGCCGCTTCACGGGGGCCTCGCGGGAGCTGGGCGAGGCCTTGCTCGTGAACCCCTACGACCTGGACGAGACGGCCGAGGCGATCCGAGCGGCAGTGGAGATGCCGTCCGAGGAGCGGCGGAGGCGCATGGGACGCATGCACCAGCAGGTGCGCGAGCACAACATCTACCGGTGGGCGGGCCTGCTTCTCGATGAACTGTCGCGCATCTCCGACCGCTCGACCGGCGGGAGGAGGCCCGGACCCGAGGCGGAGTACGTCACGGCGGGCCGGGCGCGTGCCGACGGGCTGCCGTAGCGTCGAGGACGCTCAGGCAGGACCCGTCCGCCCGTCCCTGGCCTTGCGCTCTCGCGTCCGCTCAGCAGGACCGAGGCTCCCGTAGTCCCGATCAGCGACGCCAGGACGGATCCCACCGCCAGAAAGGCGGTGTTCGTCAGCGGCGTCGCCTCCAGGTCGCCCGTCAGCCGGATGCCGCCGGAGATCGTATAGAGCGCGGCCAGCAGCAGCATGAAGGACAGATACTCTTCCAGCGTGTGAAGGAGCGCGGTTGGCCGCTGGACGAGGTAGAACCCCGCGACTGGGAGGCCGAGGCCGCAGGACACGAGGAGCTTGTTACGGTTCCGCTCCCACCAATGCGGCACCCACAACGGACAGATGGCGATGGCGACAAGCATCGCCACGAACGGCAGGACCGCATACCACGGCATCGGGTCCCAGTCCTCGTCTACCGGCCGGCTCCGGCCATGGAGCCCTCCTCAGCCCAGGCTGAGCTTGAGCACCAGGATTACAATCCCGGCGACCAGGGCCATCCACAGGCTCACCACGAGACCTTCCCAGCCTTCCTTCATTTTCACGGTGCCGTCCTCCGCGGAGAAAGAAAGAGGGCGCGCTGCCGCATCAGCGGCAGGCAGGGACGCGAAGGCGTGAGGACTGGCTAGTGGTCTTCGGAGGGCGAGGACGGGTCTGAGAGCGCGTCGGGAGGGCGTCTGGCCGGAAGGAGGGTCTGCCGGTGATCGACGGTCATGGGGTGCGAACGCGAGAGGGTCCGGACAACGACATGGGGCCGCCCGAGCGTGGGCACGCGGGCGAGGAGCGTAGGGGCGGACACGCTCTCGGCTCGGGCGCGATCAGCTTGAATCACCTCGACCGAGCCGTCCACGAACTGGACGGCTCCCGGCATCAAGGGATTGGCCACATCCAGCGAGACATACAGCAAGAGCAAGAGGGAGAAGCGCCGCGCCGACATGGCCCGCATTGTATCCGATCGGCGCCGTGTGAGCGGTAGGCCGACGACGGAAGCCGACGCCGGGATGGCGGGCAGGGGCTCTATCGCCTGAGGGCGCGCCGCGCCGCATCCACCAGGGCGCGCATCTCCGGGCTCGGCGCCAGCCCCGTGCCGTGTACGTAGTGGACGCTGAGGCCGCCATCGTCGAGACGGGCGAGCTCCACAGGAGAGCGATCCACGGCTGGCGCTCCGTGGCCCTCGGCCTTCCGTCACCGCCAGAAGCTGCTCGACCAGCGCATTCACCCGGAACGGTTTCTCGACGTAGGCGGTGGCCCCGCGGCGGAGCGCTTCCGCCCTGACGGCCATCCCGCCGAAGGCGGTGATCACGATGACGTCCGGGCGGGCCGACTCCAGCGCCTGGAGCACCTGCTCGCCCGAGGCCGCCTCGTGCACCTCGAAGCCGTGGCGCTCGAGCGCCTCGCGGAGCATGGCCCTACCGCCACCGGCCGATGAGGGTCGGCTTCTCCGCCTCGAAGGCTCCGGCGATCTCCTCGAGCGCCTGCTCGATCT
>JACOVB010000235.1 GCA_016177555.1 Candidatus Rokuibacteriota bacterium | reverse complement strand
GACGGAGGTCTCCTCACGGTCCATCACACGCTCGCCGGGGACGTCATCAAGGCCATCTATCTCACCGGGGACTTCTTCACCGACGACGCGGTCCTCGCGGGACTGGAGCGCGCCCTCCGCTGGCATCCCGTCGGGGCGGAGGCCGTGACGAAGACGCTCGAGGCGCTCCGGCAGCGCGAGGGGCTCGCGCTGCCGCAGGTGCCCTCGGAGGCCGTGGCGCGCGCCGTGGAGACGGCCGCCGAGGCGGCCCGCCGCCACGAGCACCTGGGGCGGGCGAAGGGATGCTTCGTGAACCCGTGATCCTCCGGTCGCTTCCCGGGCATTCCCACACCGATCACGCCCCCCTCCCTGGTGCCCCGCGCGTCGCCTGCCTCTCGATGCCCGCTCTCATGGTGCTGCTCGTGTCAGTGGCTCCGGCCCAGGCCGTCGAGGTGGAAGGGCGCTCGGTCGAGTACAGGAGCGGTGACGTGGACGTGCCCGCCTTTCTCGCCGTGCCCAAGGCCCCGGGGCCTCACCCTGCCGTGCTCTTCGTCCACGGCCGCTCAGGGTGGCACGACCGGCTCGAGGCCCATGTGCTGCGGCTGGCCGCCCACGGCTTCATCGTCCTCGCCCCCGACTACCACACGGGGCGCATGATCGCCGAGAACCCCATCGAGCACGATCCGGCCACCGAGAAGGACGTGGAGCTCGGGCTCGACTTCCTGAAGACCGTTTCCCGGGTGCGGGCGGATCGCGTGGGCGTGGTCGGCATCTCGCGCGGGGGCTATCACATGGCCCTGCTGGCCGTGCGGCGGCCCGAGGTGGCGGGCGTCGTGGGCTATTACCCGCACCTGGCCAGCCCGTAGGAACTCATAAGTCAGGGTTACCCAGGGGAGAGTCCGGGGGCGCCAGCTCCGAGCGAGGCACGGTCGTGCGGGCCTCGGGCGGGGGGAGAGCCAGATATAGGCGTGCCGACGATCGTCGAGTGTGGAGGCGGTAGCGGGGTGCGGGGGAGCCGGGGCGCGGTCATGAGGTCGTGGCCGGGCCGCTGCGGGACGGATCGGGCGCCGCAAGAGCCCAGAGCCGGTCGAGCTCCGCCTCGATCTGGCGCCGGAGCTGGAGCGGGTTCAAGCGCTGATAGAGGGCCTCGAGTTCCTGGTGCTTCGGCGGCGGGAGCCCCGCGGCGGCACAGAGGCGCTGAGAGGGGGTCGGCGCCCGGTCGTACACGCGGGGGACCCGGGCGCCGGTGCGCGTCTTGCTCACCAGCTGTTGGACCGGCTGGAAGCAGGTCACGTGCAGGCGCACGAGGCGATAGACGCGGGCCAGTTGGGCATGGGCGGTCTTGGACGCGACGCGATCATCGCCGATGAGGGCCCGGACGATGGCGCCGTGCTTCTGTTCGACATGCGCGCTGTCGTGTTTCTTGGAGGGGCGGCTGCGGGGGAAGGGGATGGCATGGCGCTGGCAGGAGTCGAAGAGGCCCGGGTGGATGAACGCCGAGCCGGTGTCGCGGTGCAGGCCGAGCCGCGGCACCGGCAGGCGCTGGTGGACGTGCTGGATGGCGGCGCCGACGCGCTCCTGGCCCTTGCCCCAGACCGCGTCGAGCTCGACCCCGCTGGTGGCGATATCGACGACGCACAGGGTGCAGCGGGAGAAGCCCTGGGGGCTGGGGCCGCAATGGGCGACGAGGTCAACTTCGACAAAGCCGGGGCGAGCGTCGTTCCAGTCGGCGAAGGTGCGGAGGGGGATCTGGTGCTTGAGCCACGTGCCGGGCCGGGTCGTACTGAGGCCCCGCGGTGGAGCGAACGCGCGCGCCGGGGCCAGCAGGCGGCCGAGGGTCGCCGGGCTGGCGTGGGGGAGCAGCTTTTCGATCTCGGGGGCCACGGCCAGGTCCCCGCACCGCAGCAGCCGGTCAGCGAGCTCGGGCACACACGGGGGCAGGCGCTGCGGGCCGATGCGGCCGGCGGCCTGCCAGAGAAGCTCCGCCGCCGTGGCGACGGCGGGACCGTACAGCCGTGGGCGGCCCGTCCGCGCTTCCGCGGCGGGCATTCGGGGCGCCCGGTGGAGCAGCCGGATGGCGGCCTTGCGATGCAGGCCCGTCACGGTGACGACCTCGTTCACCAGCTGGCGCTTCTCGGCTCGGGTGGCGGGCTGGTCGCGGGGGCGTTGCACGGCGGCCTACTCGCGCTCCCGGGCTCGAGTCACGGGGCCCTCCTCGGGCGTGGCGTGGGTCACCGTGACTCTTGATGTACGAGCCTTCCGTCGGTAACCGAAGTGTTGAGATGATGCGGCCCCAATGCGCGCGAGCCGGTGCAGGTGTACCGTTACATGCCCGAGGTGGAGCAGATCCGCGTCCCGGCGCTCCTCATGGTGGGAGACCAGGATCATCAACTCCGCCGGGCGATGGTCGTCCGCGTGGGGGAGCGCCTGCGCGAGCTGGGCCGGCAGGTCGAGGTCCTGGTCTACCCCGGGGCCCAGCGCGCCTTCGACTTCCGGCGCAACGGGCGCACCCTCGGCGATGACCTGGCGCGCGACGACGCCCTGCGCCGCACCGCGGCTTTCCTCCATCGCGTCCTGGGAGGACGCTGAGCCATGCGCCCAACGAAAGCGCCGAGCGCGCCGCTAGCAGGCTGCGGAAAAACTCCGCAGGCCGCTCAAAAAGGTCCAGATGCAAGGCGGCGCCCGACGGCCGCACGCGAGGCGTACTCACTGTACGTTGAGCGTGCGGCCGAGGGCGCCAACGAAGCAGATGGGCCTTTTTCAGCGGCCTGCTAGGG
>JACOVB010000234.1 GCA_016177555.1 Candidatus Rokuibacteriota bacterium | reverse complement strand
TTCTTGTCGATGACGACGTTACGCCCCCTGGGCCCCATCGTGGCCTTGACCGCCATCGTCAGGATATTGACTCCGCGGAGCAGGGCGGCCCGCCCCTCGTCGCTGAACATCACCTGCTTGGGCATCGTGACTATCCTCCTCGATTGTTCGATGGAATGGACCGGACGGACGCCGCCCGGTCGGGTTGACGGCAGATCGGTACGCGGCTAGCCGATGATGCCGAGCACATCCTCTTCACGCATGATCAGGTACTCCTCGTCCTCGACCTTCACCTCGGAGCCGGAGTACTTGCCGAACAGGATCCGGTCGCCGGCCTTGACGTCCAGGGGGATCTTCTTGCCCTCCTCGTTCACCTTGCCGTTCCCCACGGCGATCACCTTGCCCTCCTGGGGCTTCTCCTTGGCCGTGTCGGGGATGATGATTCCCCCCTTCTTCACCTCACCCTCCTCGACGCGCTTGACAAGGATGCGATCGTGCAATGGACGAATCTTCATGGTCAACTCGCCTCCCGATAGATAAGATGTTGGACTTGGTGGCTGCCTGAGGCCACGGGATCGTTAGCACTCATCGAGTGCGACTGCTAATATACGGTCAGGCCCTGCCGAAGTCAATATGGATGTTTGTGTTGTTAATCAACATCTTGACCAGGAGAACACGATGGCCGAGACGGCACCCAGGCCGGCAATCCTTATCTCGAGGGTTCTCCCGGAGGAGTCACTTCGGCTTGCTCGGAGCCGGGCGGACGTGGACCTGCACAGCGGCGATCGGCCCCTCCCGAGGGAGGAGCTCGTGGCCCGGCTCAGGGGGCGCTCCGGGCTCGTCTGCCTCATCACCGACACCATCGACGAGCCCCTCCTGGCCGCCTGCCCGGATCTCCGCGTGGTCTCCAACGTGGCGGTGGGCTTCAACAACATCGACGTGGCCGCGGCAACCAGGCGGGGGGTGGTGGTCACCAATACCCCCGATGTGCTCACCGAGACCACAGCCGACTTCACCTGGACCCTCCTGATGGCGACAGCCAGGCGACTCATCGAGGCCGACCGCTACGTGCGGGAGGGCAAGTTCACCCAGTGGGAGCTCATGGTCCTGCTCGGCGGCGATGTCCACGGCAAGACACTGGGGGTCGTGGGCTTCGGCCGGATCGGCCGGGCCGTGGCCCGACGCGCCCTCGGCTTCAACATGCGCGTCCTCTATCACGACGCCAGCCCGGCGGTGGGCGCGGTGGAGCAGGAGCTTCGCGCCTCGGCGGCGGACCTCGAGACCCTCCTGCGGGACTCGGACTTCGTCACCGTCCACACCCCGCTGCTGCCGGAGACTCACCACCTGATCAATGCCCGGACCCTCAGGTTGATGAAGAAGACCGCCTACCTGATCAACGCCTCGCGCGGCCCGGTCGTGGAGGAGGCGGCGCTGGCCCAGGCTCTCAGGGAGGGCTGGATCGCAGGGGCGGGGCTCGACGTCTACGAGCACGAGCCGAAGGTGCACCCGGAGCTCCTCGGCCTGCCCAACGTGGTGCTGGCGCCCCACATCGCCAGCGCCTCCCATGACACACGCATCCAGATGGCGAACCTCGCGGTGGAGAACTGCCTGGCCGTGCTCCAGGACAGGACGCCTCCGACGCCGGTGAACCCGGAGGTGCTCACGCGCCGCTGACGATGGAGCTTCTCAAGCTCTCCCGGCTGAGCAAGCGCTACGCCGCGGACGGATCGCCGGCCGTGGACGGGCTCTCCCTCGCGGTCGAGCAGGGCGAGATCCTGGCCCTGCTGGGTCCCTCCGGGTGCGGAAAGACCACGACCCTGCGCCTCATCGCGGGCTTCGAGGCTCCGGACGCCGGCACCGTGACCATCCGCGATCAGGTGGTGGCGGGTCCCGGCCGCGCCGTGCCGCCCGAGGAGCGCGGGGTCGGCATCGTCTTCCAGGACTACGCCCTCTTCCCGCACCTCACCGTCGAGGACAACGTGGGCTTCGGCCTCCATCGCCTGGATCGGGGCCCGCGGCGGGAGCGTATCGCCCAGATCCTGGAGCTGGTCGGGCTCCCTGGCTTCGGCGCACGCTACCCCCACGAGCTCTCCGGAGGACAGCAGCAGCGGGTGGCGGTGGCCCGGGCGCTCGCCCCGGCGCCCGCTCTCATCCTGCTCGACGAGCCCTTCTCCAATCTCGATGCCGACCTTCGCGCGCAGATGCGGGACGAGGTCGAGACCATCCTGCGGAACACCGGCACCACCGCCATCTTCGTCACCCACGACCAGGAGGAAGCCTTCACCCTGGCTGATCGCGTGGGCGTCATGCACGCGGGGCGCATCGAGCAGCTCGGCTCCCCGGAGGAGATCTACCACCACCCCGCGTCGCAGTTCATCGCCGAGTTCGTGGGCGCCGCCGACTTCCTGCCTGGCCTGGTGACCAGCCAGGGCATCGTCACGGAGGTGGGCGTGTTCGGCAACGTGGGCGATCTCGAGCCCGGCGACCGCGTGGAGGTCATGATCCGCCCCGACGACATCACCTTCGTGCCCCACCGGGACGGCACCGGGGTCATCATCCGCCGCTACTTCCGCGGCTCGGAGAGCCTCTACTGCATCCGGCTCCCCTCCGGGCACCGGTTGCACTCGTCTCAGCCGTCCTCGTCCATGTTCTCGATCGGGACGCGGGTGCGGGCCGAAGCCCATGTGCTGCACGTGGTCACCTTCCCGGCGCCCCCCCGAGCCGGCGGGTGAGTCGCCCCAGGCGGTAGGTCAGGCCGTCAAGCACCGCCTCGGCCGCGCCGGCCCCTCGAGCCTGGACGAGCGCCTCCGACACGACGGCGTGAGCCGAGGCGAAGTCGCGGCGGCGGTGCTCGTCGATCTTCGCCATTTCCTCCCAGGGGCGCGGGTCGAACGCGTGCTGGAGCCGGACGATCTCTTCCCAGAGCGCCCGCGCCTCGGGGAAGCGCGCCCGCCGCTTCTCTCCCACCGCCAGGCGGGCCAGCAGGCGCTCGCGACCGGGGCTCTCGAGGCCGAGCCTGAGTGCCAGGCGATAGCACGCCTCGCCCCGCTCGGCATCGCGTGACTCCCAGAGCCGGCCCAGCCCGGCCAGGTCCGCCGCCGGCAGGTCGCTGTCCGGAGCACGGGTCAGAGCCCCGACCACCCAGCCGGTCAGCGCCGCCAGCGAGAGAATGTCGTGGCGGTTGTGGGCGAACACACGCGGCAGCTCGCCCGGGTGCTTCCGTCTCAGATAGTCGAAGTACAACCCCGGGATCAACGCCCCCGGCACGTCGTCCTCGCGGGCAAAGCCCAGCACCCGTCGCTCCACCGTGCCCAGCCGGCAGTCCACAAATCTCCCGCTCCAGAGCCGGCGCGCGGGGGGGAGAAGGTCGAGGTGAAAGCGATCGCCCGGCCACCGGCGCCGCCCGAGCACGAAGCGCGTCTCGAGCAGCGGCAGATCGAAGCCCGCGCCGTTGTAGGTGACGAAGCCCTCGAAGTCGCGGAACAGCCCCTCCAGTGCGGCCAGGAGGGCCGGTTCCTCGTCGAAGTCGCGCATGAAATACTGGCGCACCTCGAACTCCGCGCCGTCCACGAACCCCGCCCCAACCAGAAACGCGTACGTCCCGGTGCCGCCCGCGAGCCCCGTCGTCTCGGTGTCCAGGTAGAGCAGGCGCTCGGGATCGGGGGGCGGAAACCCATCGCGCGCCAGGAGCGCGAGGCAAACCGGATCCGCCAGGCGCAGAACGGCCAGCGACTGGTCCCCGTGAACATGAGCCAGCGGGAACCTCCGGCGCACCACCAGCAGGGGGCCGCGCTCCGTCCCCTCGACGGCGCCCCCCACGGCCTCCTCGATGGAGGTGCCGCTGCGGCCGGGGCGCGGGGCGCGGGCCCTGCCCTCTATGCGGCGTACGATGTCGCGAAGCTCGGCGGGAATGGCCACGGCTGTCGCGGAGCGGGGCTCAGGCCGGCTTCACGATCTCGGACAGGAGGGCTCGGGCCGCGGACTTGGCGCGCCGGCCCACCTCGTTCACGGGACCCACGCAGGACGGACAGCCGCTACGGCACGGGCACGCCTGGAGCACCGCGAGGCCGTGCCCCAGGATCTCGGGGAGCACCTCGAAGATCCGCTCGGCGAGCCCCACGCCGCCGGGCTGGCTGTCGTGGAGGTAGATCGTCGGCGTGAACTCGTCGGCGTGAAGCAGGCGGGCCCGCGTGGACTCCCGCGTGGCCACCACACCGGTCTCGGCCGGCCTGCCGTCGCCGAGCCACGCGCCCACGTCCCTCACGTCGCAGAGGAGGAAGATCGGGGCGAGGTGATGGACCAGGTAGGTGAGCGCGCGGAGCCCGTCCACCAGTTCCTCCCGGCTCGGCGAGATGCGGGCGAGCAGGGCCGGGTCGAAGGTGAGCCACACGCCGGTGGTCTGCATCTCCTGCTGCGGCAGCTCCACGTCCCCCGACCCCACGTTCTCGAGCGTGCCCATCTTGATCTTCTTGAAGCCCACGACCTTCTCGGCCACGAGGACCTCGCCCTGCTCGGCGCCAAGCCCGCGGCTGTCACGGCGGGCGAAGCGCTGGAGGATCCACACCCCCTTGGCGCTGATGGCGTCGGTGAAGTAGTCGACGCTGACACGCTTGACGTAGGCCACCTTCTCCTCGTCCTCGCGGTAGTGGAGCTCCTGCACCTCGAAGGGCTCGCTCTCCACCATGTAGATCGCCTTCGGGTAGATCATGGAGAAGGCGCTCTTCCAGTCCACCTCGGCGATGATCTGGCGTCGCTTCGTCTGCGTCGCGTCCCGCGCGGTGGTATCGATCACGAGGAAGTTGTCCGAGGTCACCGTCCTGAGCGAGATGTGGTCGGCCGGGTACGTCTCGGAGGTCCAGTGGTACCGATCGCCGGCACGGTGCAGGAGCCCGGCGTCCTCCAGTGCGGCGAGCTGGGCCGAGACGTCCCCGCCGAAGGGCTCCCCCGCCTCGAAGGGCAGCTCGAAGGCCCCACACTTCAGGTGATTGACCAGGACGAACGGGTTCTCGGGATTGATCCGCGCGTGCTCGGGCGAGGCTCCGAACAGGTAGTCCGGATGCGCAACCAGGTACTGGTCCATGGGCGCGCTCGTGGCCACCAGGATCGCGGCCGACCGGCCGCTCCGTCGCCCCGCGCGCCCGGCCTGCTGCCACAGCGAGGCGATGGTGCCGGGGAAGCCCGCCAGCACGGCGACGTCCAGATGCCCGATGTCGATGCCGAGCTCGAGCGCACTCGTGGCCACGACGCCCAGCACCTGGCCCGAGCGCAGCCCCTGCTCGACCTCCCGCCGCCGGAGCGGGAGATAGCCGCCGCGATAGCCGCGCACGATGCCGGAGTCGCCCGTCCTGTCCTCGACCAGCTTCTTCACGGTGGCGAGCACGACCTCCGTGGAGAGACGGCTCTGACAGAAGACGATGGTGGCGATCTTCTTCTTCAGGACACGCGCGGCCAGCTTGGCCGCCTCGCCCAGGTAGGGCGCGCGGATGCCGAGCTCGGGGTTCACCACCGGCGGGTTGTAGCAGATGAAGGTCTTGTCGCCCGTCGGCGCGCCGCTCTCGCTGACCTCGGACACCGGCCCGCCAGTCAGGCGCTCGGCCAGCTCACGCGGGTTCGCGATGGTGGCGGAGGCCATGATGAACTGCGGCGCGGAGCCATAGTGGCGGCAGATGCGCTGGAGCCGGCGCAGCACGTTGGCCAGGTGGCTGCCGAACACGCCGCGGTAGGCGTGCAGCTCGTCGATGACGACGTAGCGGAGGTTCTGGAAAAGGTTCAGCCACTTGGTGTGGTGAGGCAGGATCCCGGAGTGCAGCATGTCCGGGTTGGTGAGCACCAGGTTGGCGCGCCCACGCACGGCCCGCCGGGCATCCTGCGGCGTGTCGCCGTCGTAGGTGAACATGCGCATGTCGGGCAGCGTGCTGGCGAGCTCCCCGAGCTCGGCGAGCTGGTCCTGGGCCAGGGCCTTGGTGGGGAAGACGTAGAGGACGCGCGCCTCTGGCTGCTGGACCAGGCTCTGGAGCACCGGCAGGTTGTAGCACAGCGTCTTCCCCGACGCCGTGGGCGTCACGACGACGAGGTGCTCGCCCTTCGCCGCGATCTCGAATGCCCTGGCCTGGTGGGAGTACAGCTGCGTGACGCCACGGCTGCGGAGCGCTTCCACGAGCCTGGGGTCAAGCGACGGCGGAAACGGCGCGAAGACGGCCGGGCGGGCATCGAAGTGCCGCGTCGCGATGATGAGAGGGCCCGTCTCGAGCGAGGTGAGCAGCTCGTCGAGCAAATCCCGGAGCGACATGGCTCATCCTATGTTTAGCGGTCAGGGCTTGTCAACTTTGACACCGCCGCTCGCGCTCCCGATGGTATGGCTTGTGCTGTGAGGGAGAGACCGCGTGCCGTCCGTCTGCTCGCGCCGCTCTGCTGGACCGCGCTGATCGCCTGGTTCTCGAGCGACGCGTGGAGCGCCACGGTCACCCGGTCCGCCGCGCGGCCGTGGGTGGCGGCTCTGCTCCCCTGGATGACTCCCGACACCTTCGAGGCCCTCCACGGGCTGATCCGGAAGGCCGCCCACGTCACGGAGTACGGGCTCCTCGCCTTCCTCTGGGCATGGGCCCTGGCAGGCTGGCGCCGCGCGCTTGTCCTGTCGGTCCTCACGGCCTTCCTCGACGAGGCCCACCAGGCGACCACGGGGGACCGGGAAGGCAGCGCCGCGGACTTCGCGCTCGACTCCTCGAGCGCAGCCGCCATGCTCTGGCTCGTTCACCGGGGACTCGGACAGGCGCTGGACACGCTGGCGTGGGTGCTCCTGTGGATCGCCGCGGCGGGGGGGACGGCGCTCCTGGCGCTCAACGTGACAACCGGCGCGCCCAGCGGCGGCCTGTGGCTCTCCGTCCCGGCGGCCTGGCTCGCGCTGGCTGTCTTCGGCACGATGACCAGGCGCCCGTAGCGATGGGCGCCGGCGAGTGGCTCCTCGGTCCCGTCGTCGCGGCCCGACACGGTCCCGGGCTCCTCTGGATCTGCACGGCCTCCGTGCTCCTGCAGGCACGGCTCAGCGCCGAGGGCGCGCTCCGATCGCCCGGACTACCGGAGCGCGGGCGGCGACGGGAGGGCGGCGAGCGCTCGCATGAAGCGGCGCGTGTAGCCGACGACGTCCCGATCGAGCGTGCCCTCGGCCCGGCCCTTCTCCGTCTTGACGCTCACCACGAAGGGCCCGTCCTCGGCGAAGATGCGATCGTAGGCGTGGCAGAGCTCGCCCTCCGTCCGCGCCTCCAGCGCCTTCTCCACGCCGGCGCCGCGCGCCATGCCGGCCAGGCTCGACCGGACCGCCGTGGCCGTCGGCTGACCGCCCGTCGTCTGATGGACCTCGTTGTCCCAGATCACCAGGGCGTAGTTTTTGGGGGCCGTCGTGGCGATGGTGCACAGCGATCCGAGGTTCATGAGGAGCGAGCCGTCGCCGTCGAGGCAGATGACCCGCACGTCGGACCGCGCCAGCGCCATGCCGAGCCCGATCGACGAGCACTGTCCCATGGAACCGAAGGTGTAGCAATTGAGCGGTCGGTCGGCCAGGCGCTGGAGCTCGAGCGTCGCCTGACCGAGGTTCGAGACGACGACCTCGTTGGTGAGGCGCTCGGACAGCAGTCTCGTCGCCGTCGCCCGGCTCACGGCGGCGCTCATCCGAGCTTCCCTCCCGTCAGCTCCGCCGGCAGGATGAAGGCCACCGGGAGCGACCGCGTGTAGCCCAGCTTGATCAGTCCGTCGGCCTGCGCCTCGAGATCGGGGATCGAGCGCGGCATGACGTGGCGGACGTCGAGGGCGTCGAGGATGCGCACCGCCGCCTGTCCGACCGGGACCTGGGCGGGGTTGAACTCGCCGAGATCCCCTCGATGGCTCACGACCAGCACTACCGGGATCTGGCTGGCCACGTTCAGGGAGCCGAGTGTGTTCACGCAGTTCCCGAGCCCGCTGTTCTGCATGATGAGGGCCCCCCGCTGGCCGGCCATGAAGGCGCCCGAGAGGAGGCCGAGCCCCTCCTCCTCACGGCACACGGTGACCACCCGGCACTCGGCATCGCCCTGGAGGTGATCGAGCACCTGGGTCACGATGTAGTCGGGGACTGTCGCGAACAGCCGGATCCCGTTGCGGCGCAGCACATCCGCCATGTGTTTCGACCAGCTCGCGTCTGCCATCGGTGGGCCCCTCCTCTCCCCGGGCACCTTAGCCGCGGACGCGGTGGACGTCAAGGGGCGTCCCCGGCGTGTGGCGCGCCATCAGGCAGGCGCAGGGCAAGACCCTCCGCTCCGCCGGCGTGGCACCCGCCTCCAGCCCGATCATCGGCCAGACGCTCACGGCCGAGCCGGCTCGAATGGCTACATCGGCTTGGGGCGGTTCGTGCAGGTGACGAGCTGGAGATCCGAGCTGGTGACCCCATCACCGTCGCACATCACGTTGATTTCGAGACACGATCCCCCGTATGCTCGCGATCAAGAACGGCAGCGGCGTCACGACGTGTCGTCGATGTCACGCTGTCCCAGCTGTCCAAGAGGAGGGGACCTCATGGGGACGCCGGAGCTCGATCCAGCCCAGCAGCTGATGTTGCAGGGATGCCACTGCGCTGCGCCCCGGACGGACTGCGTGCCGGCGGTGGGCCTGGCATCTCGAGCGGCACCGGAGCGGCTCCACGTGAGCCAGCCATGAAGCTCTGCCAGTTCCACGTGCCCGGGAAGGGCACCCGTGTCGGCGTCGTCGAAGGCGACGACGTCCTGGACATCACGTCGCCGAAGGCCGGGGCCGGGTCGGTCCTTGCCCTCATCGAGAGCTGTGGCACGGCCGCAGGCATCGAGAGGCGCGCGCGGGAGATCGCGCGGCGCGCCCGGACACGCATCCCATGGGGCGAGCTCGACCGCCCGCCGTCCCCGCGCCGCGCGCACCTGCTCGCGCCGCTCCATCCGCCGGAGGTGTGGGGCGCCGGCATCACGTACCGGCGCAGCATGCAGTACTACGAGGCGCACACCGGCGAGCACGGCAGGACGAAGGGCATCTACGACTACGTGTACGAATCGGAGCGTCCCGAGCTGTTCTTCAAGGCGACCGCCTCGCGCACCGTGGGCCCGAATGCCCCCATCGGCGTCCGCGCGGACTCCCGGCTCACGGCGGTCGAGGCGGAGCTGGCCGTGGTGGTGGCGCGCGACGGCCGGATCGTCGGCTACGCCGCCGCCAACGACGTCTCGGCCTGGGACATCGAGCGCGAGAACCCGCTCTTCCTGCCGCAGTCCAAGGTCTTTGGCGGCTGCTTTGCTTTCGGGCCGGTGCTCGCAACGCCGAGCGAGGTCGGCGACGCCCAGGGCCTGGATCTCACCTGCCGTATCTTTCGCAACGGGAGCCTGTCGTTCGAGGGACGGGTGAACACGCGGGAGATGAAGCGACGGTGCGACGACCTCGTCGGCTGGCTCCGCCGCCACAACCCCGTGCCGCCGGGCACGGTGCTCTCGACGGGCACCGGCATCCTGGTCCCCGACGAGCACGCCCTCGATGAGGGCGATGTCGTCGAGATCGATCTGGAGCGGATCGGCAGGCTCAGGAATCCGGTGAGGCGGCTCCGGTAGCGCGTACCCGGCTGCCGCGCTCGGCCCCGCCGGCGGCGCCGGGGGCAAGGACGCCCTCCGGGACGCGTGGCCTGCCGGAGCGCCGCGCGGCGGGCCGGCGATCGCCGGCACAAGGCCCCGGCCCAGCGGAGCCGCGCGTTACTTGGCGGTTCTCAGCGACAGTCCGACGCTCGCGATCTGCTCCGAGGACAGCGCCTGGAAGGTCACCTGCTCGTTCACCCCGTAGAGGTGACAGGTCGTGATGACCGGCCGCCACGGCGTCGAACCCCGCGTCGCGCGCGACGACGGCCTGCTGGACGCAACGGCGGAAGCGGCGGACGGGGCCGTCCGACCGCGGGGGCTGCGGCATCAGGAACACGCCGGACGTCATGACCAGCCCTCCCGTCTCCCGCCTCCGAGGAACAGGGCCTGGACCGCGGCGTCTTCGAGGAGCTGCCGTCCCGTCCCTTCGCAGAACGTGCTGCCGCGCGCGAGGACGTAGGCGCGGTCGGCGATCTCGAGCGCGCGCACCGCGTTCTGCTCGACCAGCAGCACCGCCACGCCGGCCGTCCGCAGCGCGTCCATCTTCTCGAACACGAGATCCACGAAGCGCGGGGCCAGCCCGAGCGACGGCTCGTCGAGCAGGAGCAGGCGGGGACGGGCCATGAGGCCACGCGCGATCGCGCACATCTGCTGCTCGCCGCCCGAGAGCGTCCCCGCGAGCTGGCCAAGCCGTTCGCGCAGGCGCGGGAAGAGGCCGAGCACCCACTCCATCGCCTCGCGCACGCGCACGCGGTCGCGGCGGAAGAGGTAGGCGCCCATGTCGAGGTTCTCCCGCACCGTCATCTGTGGGAACACGACGCGCCCCTGGGGCACGAAGACGAGCCCGTCGCGCGGCAGGAGGTGCGGCGCGCGGCCGGCGAGGTCGCGGCCGGCGAAGATGATCGAGCCGCGCCACGCCGGCAGCAGCCCCACCACGCTCCGCAGCACGGTGGACTTTCCGGCCCCGTTGGGACCGATGAGGCTCACGATCTCCCCGGCCTCCACGCGCACCGAGACATCGTCGAGGACCTGGACCACTCCGTACCCGGTCGCGAGCGCGCGGACGTCGAGGAGCGGGGGCGTCAATGCTTCGCCGTCCCGAAGTAGGCCTCGCGCACCCGGGGGTCATCCCGGATGTCCTGCGGGCGGCCTGCCGCGATGACCCGCCCCATGTCCATGACGAGGACGGTCTCGGCGAGGCCCATGATGAGCGGCATGTCGTGGTCCACGACGAGGAGCGTCGTCCCCTCACGCTGCAGCGCGGTCAGGCGGTCGGCGATGGCCCGCGCCAGCGTCGGGTTCACGCCCGCGAACGGCTCGTCGAGCAGGCAGAGGCGCGGCCGGAGCATCAGCACGCGCGCCAGCTCGACGAGCTTCCGCTGGCCGTAGGAGAGGCTCGCCGCCGGGGCGTGAGGGAGCCCGTCGAGCCCGACGAACCCGAGGAGGTCGAGGGCGCGGCGGATGGCGGCGCGGAGGCTCCCGCCTCGCACGGCCGCGGTCAGGTTCTCGAGCACCGTCATCTCGGCGAAGAGCCGCGGGAGCTGGAAGCTGCGAGCGATCCCGAGGCGCGCGACCTGCCACGGGGGAAGCCCGGTGATGTCGCGCCCCTCGAAGTGGACTGTTCCCGCGTCGGGGCGGACGTTGCCGGTGATCAGGTCGAAGGTGGTGGTCTTGCCCGAGCCGTTCGGGCCGATCAGCGCGGTGATCGTCCCCGCCTCGACGCGGAGGGACGCGCCGTTGACCGCGCGGAGGCCGGCGAAGCGCTTTTCGAGGTCACGCGTCTCGAGCAACGGCTCAGGGCGTCCCCGGGGCCGGCTGAAGCGCCGCCTCGCGCGCGGCGAGGCGGCGCAAGAACGTCCTGCCCGGCGCCATCCAGCCGCACCTCCGGAAGGCGTCCACCAGCCCCTTGGGGAGGAAGAGAACGGTCACGATCACGAGGCCGCCGAACAGCCCCGTGTGGACGAAGGGGAACCGCGCCCACAGGAACTCGGCCAGGAGCGAGAGGGTGACGCCGCCCACGAGCGGGCCCCAGAGTGTCCCCGCCCCACCGAGGAGCACCGCGACGATCGCGGTGAGGTCGACCTGCGTGGCGAACGCCGTCACCGGGTCGATGTAGCTCACGTGCCAGGCGTAGATCCCGCCCAGGACGCCGGGGAAGAACGCGCTCACCACGAACGCCTGGAGCTTCGCGCGCGTCGTGTTGATCCCGAGGTTGTCGGCCCCCCCTTCGTCCTCGCGGATCGCGAGGAGCGTGAGCCCGAACCGGGAGTTGTCGAGGAGCCACGTGAGGCCGACGAGAAGGGCGGTGACGAGCGTCACCGCCCAGTAGACCGTGCGGAGGTCGAGGACGGGCGGCAGGTAGAGGCCGCGGCCGCCGTCGGTGACCGAGTCCCACGCGAACGCGACCTTCTCGGCGATCCGGGAAAGGCCGAGCATGCCGATCGCGAAGTACGGGCCGCGAAGCCGCAGCATGATCCAGCCCAGCGGGACCGCCACCAGCGCGGCCAGGAGGCCGCCGGCGAGCGACGCGAGCGGCCAGGCGAGATGAAGACGGATGATCAGGAGCGCCGCCGTGTAGGCGCCGATGCCGAAGAAGGTCACCTGGCCGAAGGAGAGATAGCCGGTGTAGCCGGAGATGATGTTCCAGGCGTACGCGAGGGCCGTGAAGACGAGCATCGGGATGAGGACCGAGAGCACGTAGTTGTTCGCGACGAGCGGCGCCGCGGTGACGACGACCGCCACCACCGGCAGGATCACCGCCCACCCGTGGGTCATGGGGACGGGGCGGCTCATCGCTCCGCCACGCCGAGCAGTCCCGCCGGCCGGACGAGGAGGACGAGGAGCAGGAGGACGTAGGCCACCACCTCGCCGAAGACGGTGGAGAAGAAGAACGCGCCGAACACCTCGGCGACGCCGAGCACCAGGGCGCCGAGGAGGCCTCCCGCCACGCTCCCGAGGCCGCCGATGATGATGACCGCGAACGCCTTGAGGATCAGGAAGCTCCCGCTCTGGGGGTCCATCGGCAGGATCACCATCAGGAGCGAGCCGGCGGCGGAGCCGAGGGCGGCGCCGAGACCGAACGTCACGAGCCGGGTGCGCCGCACGTCCACGCCGCAGGTGATCGCGACCTCGGGATGCTGGGCCGTCGCCCGGATCGCGCGGCCGAGCGCGCTCCACCTGAGGAAGGCGACGGTCAGCCCGGTCAGCGTCACCGCGACCAGGAACGCGAGGCCACGCGCCCGGGGGACGACGAACCCGCCGAGAGGCAGGGAGCCGGTGACGACGGGGATCGAGCGG
>JACOVB010000233.1 GCA_016177555.1 Candidatus Rokuibacteriota bacterium | reverse complement strand
GGGCACACGATCTGGTACCGCTTCACCCCGAGCGCCTCGGGCGCCGCGACCATCAGCACGAGCGGGAGCAGCTACGACACGGTGCTATCCGTCCACCTGGCCTCGACGCTGGCCGAGGTGGCCGGCGGCTGCAACGACGACGTCGCGTCGGGCAATCTCACCTCGCAGGTGCAGGTGACGCTCGCCGCGGGCACTCAGTACCTGATCCAGGTGTCGGCCTACGGGACCGGCCCGGGCGGCACGCTGAACCTGGCGTTCAGCTTCACCTCGACCCCGACGCTCACCGTGGCGAAGACGGGCACCGGCAGCGGCACGGTCACCAGCACCCCCGCGGGGATCAGCTGCGGGGCCACGTGCTCGGCGAGCTTCGCCAGCGGGACGGAGGTGACGCTGACGGCCACACCGGCCGCCGACTCCACCTTCGCGGGCTGGAGCGGCGGGGGCTGCGGCGGCACCGGCGCCTGCACCGTGACGCTCACCGCCGCCACCTCCGTCACGGCCACCTTCACGCTCCTGACCTTCTCCCTGACGGTGACGAAGACGGGCACGGGCAGCGGTACGGTGAGCAGCAGCCCCGCGGGGATCAGCTGCGGCGTCGCGTGCTCGGCGAGCTACACGAGCGGGACGGAGGTGACGCTGACGGCGACGGCGGCCACGAGCTCCACCTTCGCCGGCTGGAGCGGCGGGGGCTGCGGCGGCACCGGCGCCTGCACCGTGACGCTCACCGCCGCCACCTCCGTCACGGCCACCTTCACGCTGGTGACCTTCCCGCTGACGGTGACGAAGGCCGGGGCCGGCGGCGGCACGGTGAGCAGCAGCCCCGCGGGGATCAGCTGCGGCGCCGCCTGCGCGGCGAGCTACGCCAGCGGGACGGCGGTGACGCTCACGGCGACGCCGGCCGCGAACTCCACCTTCGCCGGCTGGAGCGGGGCGGGATGCGGCGGCACCGATACCTGCAGCATCGCCATGACCGCCGCAGCCGGCGTGACGGCGAGTTTCGACCTGAGCTTCTTCACGCTGACGGTGGCGATCGCCGGCTCCGCCGACGGCACGGTGGTGACCAACCCCATCGGCGTCAATTGCGGCTCCACCTGCGCATCGAGTTACGCCGCCGGCACGGTCGTGACGCTGACGGCCACGGCGCCGTCGGGCGCGGCCTTCTCCCGGTGGGGCGGCGCCTGCAGCGGGACCACGCCGTCATGCGCGGTCACGCTCGATGCGGCCCGATCCGTCACGGCGACCTTCTCGAAGGAGTTCACCGACACCGCGGTGACGGCGACGAGCACGCTCGTCAAGGCCGTCCACATCGCCGATCTCCGCTCGGCGATCGGCGCGCTCCGCTCCCATCTCGGGCTCTCGGCGTTCAGCTGGAGCGACTCGACGCTCGTCGCCGGCACGACGCCCGTGAGAGCCGTCCATGTCGTGGAGCTGCGCACGGCCCTGGGGCAGGCCTATGCGGCGGCGGGGACCGCAAGCCCCACCTACACGGACGCCACCCTCGAGACGGGGCAGACGGCCGTCAAGCGCGCCCACCTGATCGAGCTGCGTAATGCCGTGCGGGCTCTGGAATGAGCCGGGGGCGCAGCCCCGCGCGGCGCCGCCAGATTGGCGTGGACACGGGAAATCCGTCTGCTATAATCCCGCCGGACGAGCGCCGGCACGAACGAACCTCATCTCTCAAGTCTAGACGGGAGCCGCCCGGAGGGACCATTCATGGCATGGACAAGTACGACGCCATGGAGCGACGACGAGTATCTGCTGCGCAGCCTCGGCGATGAGGACGAAGAGGACTTCGAGGACGAGGAGGACCTCGACGACGAGCTGGACGAGGACGAGGACCTCGAGGACGACCTCGACGAGGAGGACGACCTCGACGATCTCGACGACGACCTCGACGAGGACGAGTAGCGCACCGAGAGACAGCGAACCTCTCTGCGGGAGGTGTCTATGGCCCTGATCAGCGGCGATGGTGTGATGTTCCTCCTGAGGTGGATCCACTTCCTGTCAGGCATCACCTGGATCGGCCTGCTCTACTACTTCAATTTCGTCCAGGTCCCGTTCGTCGGCGAGACCCAGCCGGCCGAGCGCGGCGCGCTCGTCTCCAAGCTGGTCCCGCGCGCGCTCTGGTGGTTCCGCTGGGGCGCCATGTTCACCTTTCTCTCGGGCTGGCTGATCATCCTGGACCGGATGGGCCGGGGCGGCTTCTTCGCGGGCTCCTACGGGTGGGCCATCCTGCTTGGCGGGCTGCTCGGCTCCATCATGTGGGCGAACGTCTGGTTCGTGATCTGGCCCAAGCAGAAGATCGTGATCCAGAACGCCCTCGACACGGGCGCCGGCAAGCCGGCCAACCCGGCGGCCACCCCCGCCGGGGCGCGCGCCGGACTCGCGTCGCGGACGAACACGCTCTTCTCGATCCCGATGCTCTTCTTCATGGGCGCGGCCAGCCACCTGACATTGCGCGTGCCGAGATCCGGCGCCGCCTTCTGGATCGTCGCGCTGATCATCATGGCCGTCGTGGAGATCAACGCGCTGGCCGGAAAGCCGGGGACGGCGACCACGAAGATGCTCGCCACGGTGAAGGGCACGCTCTGGGCCGGCTTCATCCTGGCGGCGGTGTTCTATCTCTGGTTCGAGCTGATGCGCTGAGGGACCCCCGCAGGAGGCGCGGCACCGCGCCGCCCCTCCTGCGGGAGCACTGCTGATCACCCTCGCCCGGCGCGCGCCCGATCCGCCGCGGCACTACCGGAGGAAGGCCGCCAGGTCGGCGAGGCTCCCGGCCAGATCGGGCCGCGCCGGCATGACCTTCGAGTCCCGCTTGGGGGTGTAGCCCGGCGGGTAGCCCCCACGCAGCACACGCGCTTCCACCAGCGCCTCAGAGGAGCCCTTCACCGCCGGGCCGATCGGTCCGTCCTTCCCCGGATCGCGGTGGTGGCAACTCACGCACTGAACGAGCCACACCTGCCGTCCCTTCTCGGCATCCCCCGCAGGCGGCGCGGCGGCGACGCCCGGGGCCGGTTGAGGCGCGGCGGGACCTCCCGCGGTCGGCGCCGGCCTCGGCTCCTCGCCGCACGCGGCGTGCAGCAGTCCGGCCGCCGTGAGCGCGGCGGCGCGCCTCACGAGCCTCACGACGGATCCTCGCCCGTCACACTCATCGAGGTCCGAGGCTAGCCGCCGCACACCGCACTGTCAAGGAAGCGCTGCGGCGTTCGCCGCCCTCGCGTTGCTCGTTGCGCGCGACGTGCAGTACACTGGCGACCTCAGGAGGACCTTCTCGAATGGCCCAGCCCTCTTGGCTCCGGATCGAGGGAG
>JACOVB010000231.1 GCA_016177555.1 Candidatus Rokuibacteriota bacterium | reverse complement strand
CTGATGAAGTAGTGCAGCATCTTCTCGGTCACGTCGAAGTCGGCGATGACGCCATCCCTCAGGGGGCGGATGGCCATGATGTTGCCGGGCGTGCGGCCGCTCTTGGCCTTCGCCTCGTGGCCAACGGCGAGCACCGAGTGGTCGGCCACATTGATGGCCACGATGGAGGGCTCGTTCATCACGATCCCCGCGCCCCGCACGTAGACGAGGGTGTTGGCCGTGCCGAGGTCGATGGCGAGGTCGTTGGAGAAGAGTCCGGCGAGCAGGCTGAACAGCATGATGACTCCTGTGTGACGCCCGACGCGGTTAACGAGGGGTGACCGTCTGTCCTAATCTAGCACCGGCCCGGGCGCGGCACAACGGGCCATCTCGCCTGCGAGGACGCCGGCGCGCCCGCCGGCCGCGCGCGTCAGCGGATGCCCAGGGTGTCCGGCAGCCAGAGGGACAGCGCCGGGACGTAGGTGACCAGGAGCAGCGCCGCCGCCAGCGCGACCACGAAGGGCATGGCCCAGCGCGAGATCTCGGTCATGGGGGCGCCCGAGATGTGCGAGGCCACGTAGAGGTTCACGGCCACCGGCGGCGTGATGGTGCCGACGGCGAGGTTGACGGTCATCATCACGCCGAACCAGACGGGGTCCCAGCCGAACTGCTTCATGAGCGGGAGCAGGATCGGCAGGAAGACGTAGTAGATGGAGATGGCGTCGAGCAGCATGCCGGCCACCAGCAGCATGGCGTTGAGGAGCAGCAGGATCACCACCGGGCTCGTGCTGAGCCCGACGAGCGCTGCCGCCGCGCGATCCATGATGCCCATGGTCGAGCCCGTCCAGGAGAAGAGCCCGGCGAAGGCCACCACCACCATGACCACGGAGGTGGACACGGCGGCGTCGCGGAACGTCTCGTAGAGGTCGCGCCAGGCGAGGTTCCGGTGCACGGCGAGTCCCACGAAGAGGCCGTAGGCCACGGCCACCACGGCCGCCTCGGTGGGCGTGAACACCCCGCCGTAGATCCCGCCCAGGATCACGACGGGCGCCAGGAGCCCCCACTTCGCCTCCCAGGCCGCGCGGCGGATCTCGGCCCAGGTCCCCCAGCGCTCGCCGCCCCAGCCGTGGCGCCGCGCGATCCACATCGTCGGCGCCACGAGCGCCAGGCCCATGAGGAGCCCCGGCACCACGCCCGCGGCGAAGAGCCGCGCGATGGAGGCCTCCGTGATGACGCCGTAGACCACGAAGGCCACGCTGGGGGGGATCAGCACGTCCGTGGTCGCGGCCGCGGCCACCAGGGCCGCCGCGAACCCGACGGCGTACCCGCGCCGGACCATGGCCGGGATCATCACGGTGCCGATGGCCGCCGTGTCGGCCGGGCCCGTGCCCGAGATGGCGCCGAAGAACACGCACCCGCCGATGGCGACCAGGCCCAGCCCGCCGGGCACGGGGCCGATCATCAGGTTCAGGAGGTTGACGAGCCCGCGCGACAGGCCCGCGCGGTCCATGACGAAGCCGGCCAGGATGAAGAACGGAATCGCCAGCAGCGGGAACTTCGCGATGTTCGCGTAGACGTTGGCCGCGGTGACCTGGATGCCGAGGTTGAACTGCCAGAGAAAGACGAGGGCCGTGAGGCCGATGGAGGTGACGATGGGCACGCCGAGGCACAGGAGCAGGAAGAAGCAGCCGAAGAAGAGCAGCCCCGGCTCCATCTACTCCCCGAGCCTCCGCTGGGCCCGCAGGGCGCCCTGCACGATCCGGAGAAGGATGAGGGCGCCGATGACCGGGATGCCGGCCGTGTACCACCACTGCGGGATGGCGAGCGCCTCGGAGGTGGTTCCGAGCTGGCGCTCGCTCCGGATCTGTCCCACGCCGAAGTAGATGAGGGCGGCGAACAGCGCCAGCGCGAGGGCGGCCGCGAGCCAGATCGCGCAGCGCTGCATGCCCCGAGGCATCCGCTCGACGACCCACGTGAAGCCCAGGTGCAGCCCCTCGCGGAAGGCCACGGAGGCCCCGAGGAGCGTGAGCCAGACGAAGAGGCTCACCACCACCTCCTCGGTGAAGGCCAGCGAGTAGCGGATGAGGTAGCGGGTGACGACGTTGAGGAGCGCGATGGCCGTCATGACCGCCAGGAGGAGGACGCACGCGCCCTCCTCCAGGCGGTCGAGCCACCGGCTCACGCGCGCGGGCTCGCGCGCCTACTTCGTCCGGGCGACGATCGTCTCGGCCGACTTGACCAGGTCGGCCCCGACCTCGGTCACCCACTTGTCGTAGACGGGCCTGGTCTTCGTCCTGAAGGCGGCCAGCTCGGCCGGCGACAGCGTGACCACCTCCATGCCGTTCTTCTTGAGTGTCTCGACGGCCTCCGTGGAGCCCTCGAGCCCCGCGCGCGCCCCCTTCTTCTGCCAGGCCATCACCTCCAGCGCCGTCTTCTTGACGATGTCGCGGTCGGCGGGCGTCAGGCTCTCCCAGGTGATCTTCGACACGCCGAGGATCAGGGGATCGATGGCGTAGCTCCACAGGGAGATGTTCTTGTGCACCGTCCAGAGCTTGTACGGGAAGATGACGGACACGACGGGGTTCTCCTGGCCGTCCACCGTGCCCTGCTGGAAGGCGGTCTGGGCATCGCCCCAGTTCATGTTGATCGGGTTGGCGCCCAGCGCCCGGAAGGTGTCGATGAAGATCGGCGAGCCCACCACCCGCACCTTGAGCCCATCCATGTCCCCGGGCTTGCGCACCGGACGCTTGGAGTTGGTGATCTGGCGGAAGCCGTTCTCCCCCCAGGCCAGCGGGAGCACGCCCTTGGCCTCGACGAGCTTGAAGAGCTTCTGCCCGGGCTCCCCGCTCTCCACCGCGTCCAGCGCCTTGTAGGAGCCGGCGAACAGGAAGGGCATCGCGAAGAGGTTGAGCTCCTTGACCTGCGGCGACCAGTTGATGGTGGAGCCGAGCGCGAAGTCGGCCACCCCCTGGTTCAGCAGCGTGAACTCGTTGGTCTGCTTGCCGGCGAAGAGCTGGCCGGCAAAGTAGTTCTTGACGTTGATCCGGCCCTGCGTGCGCTCCTTGAGGAGATCGGCGAACCTCGTCGCCGCCTCCCCCCAGGGGCCCGTCGGGCCCACCACCAGACTGTTCTTGAACTCGGGCTTGTACTGCGCCGCGGCAGGAGCCGCGGACCAGGCGACGAGAAGCGAGAGGGACAGCGCAACGGGCAGGAAGCGTTTCATGGTGGTATCTCCTTGATTTGGCCGGTTCCCGCGAGCGGGTATAGCATGCCTCCGGAAGATGTGTCAACACGCGTCCCACATGGACGCATCGGGCGGAAATACCGCTTGACAGCGGGGCGGTGCGCTTGTAAAGTGAGGTGCGGTTCTAGGTTCATCCGGTCAGCCGATTGGTAGCGGGCACGAAGACGCGAAAGTCGAGATCAACGCCGCGGGGGCCTCAAGCCCAGCGGCGTTTCTGTTTGTCCTCCATTGTCGGAGGGCCCCCCGCCATGGTGGCGGGGTATCACCGAGGCGCAAGCCTCAGAAGAAAGGGTAGTGGTCCATGGCACAGGGTACGGTGAAGTGGTTCAACGACGCGAAGGGGTACGGCTTCATTTCCCAGGAGGGTGGCGAGGACGTCTTCGTACATTTCAGCGCCATCCAGGCCCAGGGCTTCAAGAGCCTGGCCGAGGGCGATAGGGTGGAGTTCGAGGTGACCCGGGGCCCGAAGGGGCTCCAGGCCTCCAACGTGCGGAAGGCCTGACAGCATCCCCAGCGCGAAAACGGACGGCCGGGCCCCCGCGAGGGGGCCCGGCCATTTTCATGCCTCCGAAGGCATCCGGCATCGGCGCGGGTGAAGAACAGCCTTGACAGGCCTTCGAGGGGGTTGGTAAGGTAGCGGCGGTTTTCGGGTACCGCTGACGTGTCGCTTGATCCGCACGCGAACGAAGCTGGTCGGTCCTGAAGGGCGCGAGCGCCGTGAGGACGCGAGTCCTCGTAGGCGCTCTTTTTGTTTCCCCCCGATCTCGGGGGAGACCCCGGCCATGGTGGTCCGGGGATTTCGTGGGCGGATCACCCCCGCTCAAGGAGAGAGGGAATCGAGGTATGGCACAAGGCACGGTCAAGTGGTTCAACGACGCGAAGGGGTACGGCTTCATCCAGGTCGAGGGCGGGGAGGACGTCTTCGTCCACTACAGCGCCATCCAGGCCCAGGGCTTCAAGAGCCTGGCCGAGGG
>JACOVB010000230.1 GCA_016177555.1 Candidatus Rokuibacteriota bacterium | reverse complement strand
TACTCGTACATGCCCACCTCGATGGCGCCGGCGACGAGGAAGCGCCGCATCTTGGGTACGAGCCCGACGGCCGTCATGGCCCCCTGGGGCGAGATCGCGGTGACGTGATCCCCGGGGACGACGCCGAGAGTTCGCGCCAGCTCCCGCCCGAGCAGCAGCGCCGGCTCTCCTCCCGACAGGAGGGGCTCCATGCTGCCGAGCCTGAGTTGAGCGGCGAGGGTCTCGCGCACCGATGCTGCGCCGAGGTCCAGGCCGCGCAGCAGCCCTCCCGTGGCCCCGCCACCCTGCGCCGTGTAGAGCGCCTGCTGCAGGACGAACGGCGTGGCGGCCCTCACGCCCGCGACGGCTCGGGCGCGCTTGGCCACAGCATCCCCATCGCCGAGCCCGCGTCCGCCCCCCTCGACGATGAGGATATGCGGGTTTGCGGAGATGATCTTCTCGCGGATCCCGTCCTGGAACCCCGTCATGGTCGCGAGCACCACGATGAGGGCGCTCACACCGAGGAAGACCCCGCCGATGCCGATCCAGACGAAGAGGGACAGCCCGCGGAACTGTCCGCGGGCGCGGAGGTACTTGAGCGCCAGGAAGATCTCGAAGGGCAGCCCGCGCCCCGCCGTCACGGGGCCTCCTGGCCCTCGCCCGCCTCGCCCGGGGGCGGGTCCCGGTGCTCCGGTCTCAGGTGCGGAAAGAAGATCACGTCGCGGATGGAAGGCGAGTCCGTCAGGAGCATGGCCAGCCGGTCGATCCCGATCCCCTCCCCGGCCGTGGGCGGCATGCCGTACTCGAGCGCCCGCAGAAAGTCCTCGTCCAGCCAGTGAGCCTCCTCGTCCCCCCGCTCCCGCTCCCGGGCCTGTTCCTCGAAGCGGCGCCGCTGGTCGATGGGGTCGTTGAGCTCGGAGTAGGCGTTGGCGATCTCGCGCCGGCAGATGAAGAGCTCGAAGCGGTCGACCAGCCGCGGGTTGTCGCGCTTCCGCCGCGACAGGGGCGACAGCTCGATGGGGAAGTCCGTGACGAAGGTCGGCTGGACGAGCGTGGGCTCCACGAGCGTGTCGAACACGTCCTTCCACAGCGCCACCGCGTCCTCCGGCTTGCTCACCGGCACGCCGGCCGCCTGGGCCGCGGCGCGGAGCGCGGACGCCGGCGTCGCGGGCTCGATGGGGGCGTCGAGCGCCTGGGACAGCGCCTGGAAGAACGGCACTCTCCGCCAGGGCGGCGCCAGGCTCACGGTGTCCCCCTGGTACACGATCTCGGTGCGTCCCAGGAGGCTCTGCGCCAGGTGCAGGAGCATTTCCTCGGTGAGGTCCATCAGGTCGTTGTAGTCGGCGTAGGCCTGGTAGAACTCCAGCATGGTGAACTCGGGGTTGTGCTGGGTCGAGATCCCCTCGTTCCGGAAGCTCCGGTTGACCTCGTACACGCGCTCGAGGCCGCCCACCACCAGCCGCTTGAGGTACAGCTCGGGCGCGATGCGCAGAAACAGCGGCATGTCGAGGGCGTTGTGGTGGGTCTGGAACGGCTTCGCCGCGGCGCCCCCGGGAATCGGCTGCATCATCGGCGTCTCGACCTCGAGGAAGCCGCGCGCGTCGAGGAAGGCCCGCAGCGCCTGGATGAGCCGCGTCTTCAGGATGAACGCCTCGCGCACGCGCGGGTTGACCACCAGGTCCACGTACCGCTGCCGGTACCGGGTCTCGACATCCTTGAGGCCATGCCACTTCTCCGGCAGCGGGCGCAGGGCCTTGGACAGGAACTCGAACCCCTTCACGGCCACCGTGAGCTCCCCGGTCCGCGTCCGGAACAGCTCGCCGGTGACGCCGATGAAATCGCCGACGTCGAGATCCGTGAAGAGCGTGTAGCGGTCGCCCAGTCCGTCGGCGCGGCTGTAGAGCTGGATGGCCCCGGACTGGTCGCGGAGATGGGCGAAGCACGTCTTGCCATGGTGCCGGAGAGCGACGATCCGGCCCGCGAGACTCACCGCGCCAGCGCTCTTGAGCTCGTCCTCGGCGGCGGCCTCGAGCCGGGCGAGGATGTCGCCGGCCCAGTGCGTCACGGGAAAGCGCCCGCCGAAGGGGTCCACGCCATGCGCGCGCAGCGTGTCGAGCTTGGCGAGGCGTCGCCGGAAGAGATCGTTGGCGTCGCCGGGGATTCCGGGATCGCGTGGGGGCGGGGTGGCGGTCATCGGCGCCTACGCCGACTTGCCGAGCGCAAGAAAGGCGCGGATGAACGGGTCGAGATCGCCATCCATGACGGCCTCCACGTTGCCCACCTCGATCCCCGTCCGGTGATCCTTGATGATCTGGTACGGGTGGAAGGTGTAGGTGCGGATCTGGCTGCCGAAGGCGCTGTCCTTCTTCTCTCCGGTCAGCTCGGCCAGCTCCTCCTTCTGCCGCTTCTCGTAGATCTGGAACAGCCTCGACTTGAGAATTCGGAGCGCCGTGTCGCGGTTTCTGAGCTGGGAGCGCTCGTTCTGGCAGGCCACGACGAGCCCGCTCGGCAGGTGGGTGATCCGCACGGCCGAGTCCGCCGTGTTCACGCCCTGGCCGCCCGGACCGGAGGAGCGGTAGACGTCCACGCGGAGCTCCTCGTCCTTGATGACGACCTCCACATCTTCCACCTCGGGAATGGCCGCCACGGACGCAAACGAGGTGTGCCGGCGCTTGGAGGCATCGAAGGGCGAGATCCGGATGAGGCGGTGCACGCCGATCTCCCCCTTCAGGTAGCCGTAGGCGTACTCGCCGTGCACCGTGATGGTGGCCGACTTGATGCCCGCCTCCTCGCCCGGCAGCACGTCCACGACCTCGGCCCTGAGGCCGGCGCGCTCCGTCCAGCGCAGGTACATGCGCATGAGCATCTGCGCCCAGTCCTGCGACTCGGTGCCGCCGGCGCCGGGATGGATGGACAGGATGGCGTTCTTCTTGTCCTGGGGGCCGGAGAGGACGATCCGGAGCTCGAAGGCCTCGAGATCTCGGCTGACGCGGGCGATGTCCTGGGAGATCTCCGGCGCGAGGCTCTCGTCCCCGGCCTCGGTCGCCATCTCCCAGAGCAGGCGGACCTCACCACCCTGGGTGGACAGCTCCTGGAATCGTGTCACGGTCCGCGACAGCTCGGCGCGCTCCTGGACCAGGGCCTGAGCCTTCCGGCTGTCGTCCCAGAAGGTCGCCGTGGACATGTCGGCGTCGATCAGCGCCAGGCGCGCTTCCTTGGCAGCCAGGTCAAAGATGACCTCGGAGGTCTTCCAGGCGCCTGTCCATGTCGACCAGGTCCCGCTTCAGCTCGCTCAGCATCGCGCCGTTGACCTCCCGAAGAGTGCATAGCCAACCGCCCCTGCCGACAGCGCCAGGCAGGCATACGCGAACCAGTCCCCGAACCGAGCGTAGACCGTGGCGGTATGGCGAAGCGGGACCCGATCCGCGAGGATCCCGCGCTCGAACAGCGGCAGCATCCTCGTGATCCGACCCGACGGCGCGACGAAGGCCGACACCCCGGTGTTCGCCGCCCTGGCGATCGCCACCCGGTTCTCCACGGCCCTGAGCGGCAGCATCCCCAGGTGTTGCCAGGGGCCGCTCGTCTCTCCGAACCACGCGTCGTTCGTGATGTTCACCATGAAGGCGGCGCCCCCCGCCACGAAGTCCCGGAACAGCTCCGGGAATATCACCTCGTAGCAGATCACCACCCCGAACGGCGCGCCGGGCAACTGGAACACCGTCCTCTGCTGCCCGGCTCCGAAGTCGGAAATGAACTCGGCCCAGCTCCGCACGAACCCGATCAGTCCCGACAGCGGCACGTACTCGCCGAACGGAACGAGGTGAATCTTATCATATTTGGCCGTGATGCCGTCTCCGTTCAGGAAAAACGCGCTGTTCAGGAACCTCCCCCTGGGCCCGTCCCGCCTATCAATGGAGCCCACCAGGAGGGGCGTCTCCACCTCCGCCGAGAGCGCCGTGAGCCGCCCGAGGAGCGCCGGGTCGCCACGAAGAAAGATGGTCGCCGCCGTCTCGGGCCACAGGACGACGGCGGGCCGGACGGACCCACCGTCGCCAGTCACCGGCCGGGCGGCCTCCCGCGTGAGGCGCTCGTACACCCGCATGATCTCCTCGTGGCGAACGGGGTCCCACTTGATGGTCTGCTCGATGGAGGGCTGGATCACGGCCACCGGCAGCCAACGGGACGCGCGTGCCTCGGTGTCCCCACTCGCCCGTAGCGCGCTCCACCCGAAACCCAGCGCCGCCACGAGGAGCAACCCCGCGGTCAAGGCCCCGCGACGGGCACGCCGCCAGCCGAGCCCGGCCATCGCCGCGAGGGCCGCGTTCACCGCCAGGAGGAGGAAGGATACCCCGTAAACACCCGTCACCTCGGCGATCTGTATCACCGGAAGCACGGCGTGCTGCGAGTACCCGGCCAGCCCCCACGGAAAGCCGTCCATGAGATGGCCGCGGATCCACTCGCCGCCCACCCAGAGCGGGGGCGTCGCCGCCAGGGCCCATCCAGCGCCGACACGCGAGCGTAGCCCGGTCACGGCCGCGCATGTCAGCCCCAGGTACAGGCCGCAGTAGGCCGCGAGCGCGACGATCGGAAGCCAGGTCAGGGGCCATGGGATGGCGCTGTAGTGGCGGAAGGTGTGGTCGAGCCAGCGGAG
>JACOVB010000050.1 GCA_016177555.1 Candidatus Rokuibacteriota bacterium | reverse complement strand
CCTTGACCCGCCGCTCGGCGTTGGCCATGTGCACGAGCTTGAGCATGTCCACGGTCTTGGCCATGGCGTCCCGCCGCCCCAGCCCCTCGTGCAGCCTGAGCGCCTCGGCGATCTGCTCCCCGCAGGTGAAGACGGGGTTGAGGGAGGTCATGGGCTCCTGGAAGATCATGGAGATCTCTTTGCCGCGGATCTTGCGCATCTTGCCGGCCGGCAGGTCCACCAGGTTCTGGTTGTTGTAGCGGATCTCGCCGTCGACGATCTTGCCCGGCGGCTGCGGAATCAGCTTCATGATGGACAGCGCCGTCACCGACTTGCCGCAGCCGGACTCGCCCACGATGCCCAGGGTTTCGCCCTTGTCGATGTAGAGGTCCACCCCGTCCACCGCGCGGACAGTGCCCTCGTCGGTGAAGAAGTACGTCTTCAGGTTCTTGACGTCCAGGAGGCGCTCGGCCATGGCCTGTCCTTTTTTCAGCAACATGCCTGCGGCATGCTGACCGTGGGCCAGATGGTCGCATCGGCCCGCGTGTCGTTATCTGCGTTCGCTACCAGCCGCTGGTGATCTCCCGGAAGGCGTTGAGCGCCCGGTCGATGTCTGCTCGGTCCACGTCCTTGTGGGTGACGCACCGGATGGCGGCGGGCCCGATCTGGTGGATCTTCACCTTGCGGGCGAGGCAGCCCGTGACGAGCTCCGCAACACCGCCCTCGCGCTCCACCCGGAAGATGACGATGTTGGTCTGCACCTTGGTGAGGTCCACGCGGCACCCGGGCAGCCTGGCCACACCCTCCGCCAGCCGCCGTGCATGAGCATGGTCCTCGGCGAGGCGCTCCACCATGGTCTCCAGCGCCACCAGCCCCGCGGCGGCCAGCACGCCCACCTGGCGCATGCCGCCGCCCACCATCTTCCGGAGGCGGCGGCACCGCGCCACGAAGTCCCGTGTCCCGCACACCAGCGAGCCCACCGGGGCCGCGAGCCCCTTCGACAGGCAGAAGGTGAGCGAGTCCACGTGGCGTGCGAAGTCCGCGAGCGGGCGCTCCTGCGCCACGGCCGCGTTGAAGAGGCGGGCCCCGTCGAGGTGCACGGGGACGCCCGCGGCGTGAGCCACGGCCGCGACGGCCTCGATCTCCTCCGGGGTGCAGCAGGTGCCGCCGTGGCGGTTGTGGGTGTTCTCGAGGCACACGAGCCCCGTCTGCGGGATATGCACATTGCTCGGCCGGATGCTGTCCCGGACCTGCGCGGGCGTGAGGAAGCCCCGTTCGGTCGGGATCGCCAGGGTCTGCACCCCGCCGATGAGCGCCGTACCTGCCACCTCGTAGTTGAAGATATGGCAGTCGCGGTCGAGGATGACCTCCTGCCCAGGCCGTGTCTGGGCCAGCACCGAGACCAGATTGCCCTGGGTGCCGGAGCTGACGAAGAGCGCCCCCTCCTTGCCCGCTCGCCGCGCGGCTTCCTCCTCCAGCCGCTTGACGGTGGGGTCTTCCTCCCACACGTCGTCGCCCACCTCGGCACGCGCCATGGCTTCCCGCATCGCCGGGGTGGGGAGGGACAGCGTGTCCGAGCGCAGATCCACGATGTCGTGCATGGCGTTACCTCGCGGCCGCCCTGAGTCGCTGCGCCGCGCGCCGGCCCCAGTCGGTGTAGGCGAACTCGGTGGCCAGCTGTCGGAGCTTGTCCTGGGACTCCGGCACCCGACCTTCCTGGGCATACACGTCGGCCAGCCGGAACAGCGCCTCGGGCACCACCAGGGTGCGCGGGTACTCCTTCAGCAGGGATTCGAGCCGCTGGCGGGCAGCCGCCGGGTTCCCCTGGTCCATGTAGTAGCTCGCGACCCACAGATCCTTCTGGGCGAGCCGCCCACGGCAGATGTCGATCTTGGCCAGCGCATCGGAGGCGTAGCGGCTGTCGGGATAGTCGCGGACCAGCTTCTTGAACGCCTCCATGGCCTTGACGGTGATGCCCTGGTCCTGCTCCACGGGCTTGAGCTGGTCGTAGTAGCTCATGGCGAGCCGGAACTGCGCGAGGTCGGCGATCTCGTGACGGGGGAAGAAGGCCAGGAAGCCCTCGATCTCCTTGACCGCCTTGTCCCACTCCGCTTCACGGTAGTAGGTCTCGCCCACGAGGAAGCGGGCCCGGGCCGCGTAGCTCGACTGCGGGTGGCGCTCCACGATCTTGCGGAAGTGGGTGCGCGCGTCCTCGTACCGCTTCTTGTTCATCTCGGTCTCGCCCATCTGGTACAGGTCGGCCGCCGGGAGCAGGGGCTGCGGCCGTGGCTTGAACAGATCGGCGACGTACGAGCCGACGGACGAACACCCTCCGACGAGGAGCGCGGTCGCGAGCACCGCGGGAAGCAGAAGGGTCAGCGACCTGGGGCGCATTCGTCAGGAAGGTACGGTCAGACCCCTTCAAAGTCAAGGACATTGACAGGCTCCAATCCCTTCCGTATGATCCCGCCGATGCCTCTTCCCAGGATGCTCCGGGTTCGGCAGATCTTCCCGCGCCCACGACTGGCCGATATCCGCGGGGGTGTTCGGGCGACCCTCGGCGCGGCGCGCCTGCCCATCAAGCGGGGGGACACGGTCGCCGTCGGGGCTGGCAGCCGCGGCATCGCCAACATCGACGCCATTGTCAAGGCGGTGATCGGCTGCCTGCAAGACCTCGGCGCGAGCCCGTTCGTCTTCCCGGCCATGGGGAGCCACGGCGGCGGCACCCCCGAGGGGCAGCGTGAGGTGCTCGCCCACTACGGCATCACCGAGGCCACCATGGGGTGCGAGATCCGCGCGACCATGGACGTCGTCCAGGTGGGGGAGGCCCTCGGGATGCCCGTCTGGCTCGACCGGATCGCCTCCGAGGCCGACTGGATCGGGCTCGTCAACCGCGTCAAGCCCCACACCGACTTCAAGGGCAGCATCGAGTCCGGCCTGTTCAAGATGCTGACCATCGGGCTGGGCAAGTGGCACGGGGCCACGCAGTACCACCGGGCCAACGTCAACCACGGCTACGAGACCGTGATCACCGCCGTGGGGCGGGAGATGCTCACCAAGGCGCGCATCGGCTTCGGTCTCGGCATCGTCGAGAACGGTTACGACGAGACGGCGCGCGTGGAGGCCTTCAACGCTGCCGACCTCGAGGCGGGGGAGCGCAGGCTCCTGAAGGACGCCCGCGAGTGGATGGCGCGCCTGCCCTTCTCGCCCATCGACGTGCTGGTGGTCGAGGAGATCGGCAAGAACATCTCCGGCGCCGGGATGGACACCAACGTCATCGGCCGCCCGTCCAACCCGCATGAGCCGTTCCCGGCGGATCCCAAGATCCTCTGGATCGTGGCGCTGGACCTCACGGAGGAGAGCGGCGGCAACGCCACGGGCATCGGCAACGCCGAGTTCACCACGCGGCGGCTCCGCGACAAGATCGACTGGAAGAAGACGGCCATCAACTGCCTCACGGCGTGCGCGCCCAACGGCGCCAAGCTGCCGCTGGTCTTCGACTCCGACCTGGAGGCGGTCGAGAACGCGCTCAACTGCATCGGCCTCACGCAGCCCGAGCAGGCGCGCGTCATCCGCGTCAAGAACACCCTCGTTCTCGGCGAGATCGAATGCTCCGAGGCCTTCCTGCCGGAGATCGCCAAGCGCTCCGACCTGGAGGTCATCGGCGTCCCGCGCCCGCTCGGCTTCGACGCGGGCGGGCAGATCGTCCCGCTGGCTCACTGACGAACGCTGGCCTCCGGCGAACAAGGAGATTCGACTATGGGCAGTGGAACCCGTATTCTCGCGGTCCTGCTGGCGGTGGGGCTGTGCGGCGCGGCGCTCGTCGCCCCCGCCCAGGCCCAGCAGAAGGCGAACGTGGTGTTCTCGGCCGGCCCCACCGGAGGGTCGTGGACGCCCATGGCCGCGGCCACCGCGGACGTCGTCAGGAAGAAGTTCCCGGAAGTGGACGTCCAGGTGGAGCCGGGCGCGGCCCTGGTCAACATGGAGAAGATCCGCAACGACAAGGCCGACCTCGGGTGGTCAATGACGACGGT
>JACOVB010000226.1 GCA_016177555.1 Candidatus Rokuibacteriota bacterium | reverse complement strand
CGCGGGGCGTGTCGTCGAGCAGGGCCGGCACGCCGACCTGGTGGCAGCGGGCGGGGCCTATGCGCGACTCTGGCGGATCCAGCAGCTGGAGGCCGAGCTTGAGCGAGACTGAGCACGACCACGAGGTGCTCGGCCGGGCCTATGACGGGCGGCTCATGGCGCGGTTGTGGGCCGTCACGCGCCCGCACCGTCCGCTGATGCTCGTGTCCATGGCCCTGTTCCCCCTGGCCGCGGCCGCGGAGCTCGTGCAGCCGTATCTCGTCAAGGTGGCCATCGACGACCACATCCTCAAGCGCGACTGGGCGGGACTCGGGCGCATGGCGCTGCTCTTTCTCCTGACGCTCGTGGCCCTCTATCTCCTGCGGGCCGCGCAGGCGTACGTGACCCAGATCACGGGGCAGCGGGTCATGCACGACCTCCGCGAGGCGCTCTTCGTCCACCTCCAGCGCATGCACGCGGGCTACTTCGACCGGAACCCCGTGGGCCGGTTGATGACCCGGGTGCTCAACGACGTGGAGGCGATCAACGAGCTGTTCACGAGCGGTGTGGCCGCCGTGGTGGGGGACGTGGTGATGCTCGCGGGTGTCGTGGTGATCCTGCTCTCCATGAACTGGCGGCTCGCGCTGGCCACCTTCGCGCTGGTGCCCGTGCTGGTGCTGGCGGCGGCGTATTTCCGGGTGAAGGCGCGCGAGAGCTACCGGCTCGTGCGGACCCGGCTGGCCAGGCTCAATGCCTTCCTCCAGGAGTCCCTCCAGGGGATCACCGTCATCCAGCTCTTCGCCCGGGAGCGGGAGGAGGCGCGGCTGTTCGGCGAGCTCAACGGCGACCTCCGCCACGCGCAGTTCCGCTCCACGCTCTTCGAGGCCTCCCTCTACGCGGGTGTCGAGGCGCTGGGCTCCATCGCCGTGGCGCTGCTCCTGTGGTACGGCGGGGGGCAGGTGATGACGGGCGCGCTCACCTTCGGCGGCCTCGTGGCCTTCCTCGAGTACACGGGCCGGTTCTTCCTTCCCATCCGCGACCTGGGCGCCAAGTACACGGTGATGCAGGCGGCCATGGTGTCCTCGGAGCGGGTCTTCGGGCTGCTGGACACGCCGCCCGAGATCACGACCCCGGCCGGCGCCAAGGCCTCCCGCCCCGCCAGCGCGGCCGGCCGTGCCGATCTCCCGGCCGTCGAGCTCAGGAACGTGTGGTTCGGGTATCACGGCGAGCAGTGGGTCCTGCGCGACTGCTCCTTCACCGTGGGGCGCGGCGAGCACGTGGCCCTCGTCGGTCCCACCGGGGAGGGCAAGTCCACCATCGCGCGGCTGATGACCCGCGCCTACGACGTGACGCGCGGCCAGGTGCTGGTGGACGGGGTGGACGTGCGCGAGTGGGATCTCACGGCCCTCAGACGGCACGTGGGACTCATCCCGCAGGAGGTCTTCCTCTTCGCCGGGACGGTGGAGAGCAACCTGACGCTGGGCCGTGATGGCGCGGTCCCGGCGGCCGAGGTCAAGCGCGCCCTGGCCCGTGCCAACGCCGCCAGGCTCGTCGAGGCGCTGCCGGGCGGCCTGGCGGAGGAAATTCGCGAGCGCGGCGTGAACCTCTCCGGCGGTCAGCGTCAGCTGCTGGCCATTGCGCGCGCGCTCATCTATAATCCTCGCGTCCTGACGATGGACGAGGCGACGTCCAGCGTGGACGTGGAGTCCGAGGCGCTGATCCGTACCGCCATGGGAGAGCTGCTCGAGGGGCGCGCCAGCCTGGTCATCGCGCACCGCCTCTCGACCATCCAGAGCGCGGACCGCATCCTGGTGCTCCACAGGGGACGCGTGCGGGAGTCCGGGCGGCATGCCGAGCTCCTGGCCGCGCAAGGCCTCTACGCGCGGCTGTACGAGCTCGAGCTGGGGCGGGAGCGGGCGTGATGGAGAGACCGGCGTTTCTCGCGCGGGCGCGCGGGATGCGGTTCCGGCGAGCCGTGGACGGGCTGGTCCGCGAGATTCCCGCCGGCCGCGTGGCCACCTATGGGCAGATCGCCGCGCTGCTCGGGTGCCCGCGGGCCGCGCGCGCTGTCGGCCACGCCATGAAGCGGTGCGCGCCCGGTGTGCCCTGGCACCGTGTGGTGAACGCCCGCGGGGCGATCAGCCTCCGGGCCAACGTGGGGAGCATGGTCACTCAGCGGATTCTTCTCCAGCAGGAAGGGGTCCCGGTGCGGGGGGGGCGCATGGCGCTCTCCCGCCATCGCTGGGACGGCCCCCGCGGATCCCGCCGCCTCCGGCCGGCCGCGCTCGACAGACTCTGATCCCCGGGAGGGTGCCCCGATGCGCCTCGGACTGAACATCGGCTACTCCGGCTCCAGCATGCGCATCGACCTGCCGCTGATCCAGGAGGCGGACCGGCTGGGCTATGACTCGGTGTGGTCCGCCGAGGCCTACGGCTCGGATGCCGTGACCACCATCACCTGGGTGGCGGCGCAGACGCAGCGGATCCGCGTCGGCACCGCCATCATGCAGATCCCGGCGCGGACGCCGACCTTGACCGCGACGACGGCCGTGACGCTCGATCAGCTCTCGGGTGGGCGCTTTCTCCTGGGGCTCGGGGTCTCGGGCCCGCAGGTGGTCGAGGGATGGCACGGCGTCCCGTTCGGCAAGCCGCTCGTGAAGACGCGGGAGTACGTGGCGGTCGTGCGCGCGGTCTGGCGGCGGGAGAAGCCGCTCACCTTCACGGGGGAGTACTACCAGATCCCTTACGCGGGGCCCGGCGCGACGGGCCTCGGCAAGCCGCTCAAGTCCATCCTGCACGGGCGGGCGGACATCCCGATCTACCTCGCGGCGGTCGGGCCGAAGAACGTGGCCCTCGCCGCGGAGATCGCGGACGGCTGGCTCCCGGTCTTCTTCTCGCCGTACCGCATGTCGGCCTTCGCGCCGCACCTCGAGGCGGGCTTCAAGGCGGCTGGCGGCGGCAAGTCGCTCGAGCGCTTCGACGTGGCGCCCACCGTGCCCGTCGTGCTGGGGGATGACGCGGCGTCTTGCCGGGGCCTGGTCAAGCCCCGGCTCGCGCTGTACGTCGGGGGCATGGGGGCCCGCGACAAGAACTTCTACAACGAGCTCGTGTGCCGCTACGGCTACGAGGCGGCGGCCGCGCGCATCCAGGGCCTGTACCTCGCGGGGAAGAAGGACGAGGCGGCGGCGGCCGTGCCGGATGCCCTGGTGGACGAGGTGGCACTGTGCGGCCCGAAGGAGCGCATCCGCGAGCGGCTCGGCGCGTGGAGGGACTGCGGCGTGACAACCATGATCTGCGGGATCGCTCAGCCCGAGGCCGTGCGGGTCATGGCCGAGCTGGTCCTCTGAGGCGTCGGGCGGGCGCGGACCGGTGAAGCCGGCAGCCGAGAAGGTCCAGGCGGCCATCGCCGAGCGGGGGCTCGACCGCGCGGTCATCGAGCTGGCGGTCCACGCGCGCACGTCCCAGCAGGCCGCCGACGCGCTGGCCGTCGCCGTCGGGCAAATCGCCAAGTCCCTCGTGTTCACGGTCAACGGCGCCCCGGTCATGGTGATCGCCTCGGGGGCGAACAGGGTCGACGAGGCCAAGGTCGGCCGGCTGGCGGGAGGCGCCGTGAGGCGCGCGGATCCCGAGACGGTGAGACAGGCCACCGGCTACGCCATCGGGGGTGTGCCGCCCTTCGGCCACCAGACGCGGCTGCCCATCTACGTCGATCGCGATCTCCAGCAGTACGCGCTGATCTTCGCGGCTGCCGGCGTGCCGGAGTGCGTGTTCCCGCTCGCACCGGAGGAGCTGATCCGTGCCACCGGCGGCACCGTCGCCGACGTGAAGGTGGAGGCATGAAGATCGTTCCGCTGGCGGCGGAGTCGCTGGGCGTCCGCTCGGTCGCGACCTACGTGGAGTGCGGGGACACCCGGGTGCTGATCGACCCGGGCGCCTCGCTGGCCGCGAGCCGGTT
>JACOVB010000019.1 GCA_016177555.1 Candidatus Rokuibacteriota bacterium | reverse complement strand
TCTTGCCGTCGATGTAGGGCGCCACGGCGTAGCCCACCGCGGCGCTGAGCGGCCCGGTGACGAGATGCACGCCCTGCCCCTCGACGAGCGAGCGCGCCTTGGTCAGCCCGGTGGCGGGCTTCCCCTCGTCGTCCTCGATGATGAGCTTGATCTCGCGTCCTGCCAGCCGGTACTTCTGCTCCTCGAAGAAGAGCTCGAGGCCGTTGATCATGTCCTTGCCGTTGGCGGCGAGGGGCCCGGTCTGCGGGACGAGCAGCCCCACCTTGATGGGCCCCTTCTGGGCCCAGCTCGCCGCGGGCGCCAGCAGCAGCACACCGGCCACGAGCAGTGCGGCGATTCCCAGCATCCTTCGCATGTCGGTCTCCTTTCGCGCCGCGTCCCGCCAGGACGCGCGGCGCCGGTGAACTACAGCCCCAGGTAGCGGGACTTGACCTCCTCGTCGGCCCAGAGCGCCGCGGGCGTCCCCGAGTGGACGATGCGGCCCCGGCTCAGCACGTGGACGTGGTCGGCGATCTTGACGGCGAACGGGAGGCTCTGCTCGACCAGGAGGATGGAGAGCCCCTGCGCCTTGAGCTCGGTCAGGGCCCGGCCCACCTCGCGCACGAGGAGCGGCGCCAGCCCCTCGGTGGGCTCGTCCATCAGCAAGAGCGTCGGGTTGGTCATGAGGGCCCGGCCGATGGCGAGCATCTGCTGCTCGCCGCCGGAGAGCTTGTTCCCGCGGTGGGACAGCCGCTCGGCCAGCCGCGGGAAGAGACCGAACACCCGCTCGACGGTCCAGCCCCCGCCCGCGCGGGCCCGGGCCGCCACGGTCAGATTCTCGAGCACGGTCAGCGACGGGAAGATCCGCCGGCCCTGGGGCACCAGCGCCATGCCCATGGCCACGATCCGGTCGGAGCCGAGTCGCGTGACCTCGGCGCCGGCGAACCTCACGCGCCCCGACCGGGGCGGCGTGAAGCCGATGACGGAGCGGATCAGCGTGGTCTTGCCCATGCCATTGCGTCCGAGGAGGGCCACGACCTGGCCCCGGGCCACGCCGAGCGAGACACCCTGGAGGATGTGGCTGTCCGCGTAATAGGTGTGGATGTCCTGGACCTCGAGCATCAGTCGGTCCCCAGGTAGATCTGGGCCACCAGGGGATCGGCTCTCACGGCCTCGCGGGTCCCGTCGGCCACGACCCGCCCATTGTGCAGCACCATCACCCGGTCGGCCAGCCCGAAGGCCACGTCCATGTCGTGCTCGATGATGAGGATGGTCATGGCGGGATCGAGGCCCCGGAGCAGCGCGCTCATCATCTGCGACTCGGCCGGCGACAGCCCCGCCGTGGGCTCGTCGAGGAGCAGGAGCCGCGGCCGGCCCGCCAGCGCGAGAGCCACCTCGAGCTGCCGCTGCTCGCCGTGGGAGAGATTCCTGACCGTCTCCGCCTCCTTGCCGGCCAGGCCCACGGAGTCGAGGACGGCGCGGGCACGCGCATGCAGGCGCCGGTAGGAGCGGAGCGGCCGGTGGAAGACGAGCTTCGTCGGCTCGAGGGCCTGGGCCGCCAGCAGCATGTTCTCCAGCACGCTCAGGCGCGGGAAGAGCGCCGTGATCTGGAAGGTGCGGGCCAGGCCCAGGGCCGCCCGCCGGAACGCCGGCAGGCGCGTGACGTCCCGGCCGAAGAGCGTGATGCGCCCGCCGGAGGGCGTCAGATCCCCGCTGATGAGGTTGAAGAGCGTGGTCTTCCCCGCGCCGTTGGGACCGATGATGGCGCGCCGCTCCCCCGGGCGAACCGAGAGGTCCACGCCGCCGACGGCCTCGAGCCCGCCGAAGACCTTCGTGAGGGCCGACAGGGCAAGGGCCTCTGCCTGGCTCATGTCGCGCGCGCGCCCGGCGGCCGCCAGCGCCGCAGCGCCGCCCAGCCGCGGAGCGCCCCCCACCCGCGGAGCGCGCCGATGATGCCGCCGGGGGCGAAGAGGATCACGCAGATATAGACGCCGCCCAGGATGAGCAGCCACCGCTTGGTGTAGAGGCTGACGAAGTTCTTGAGGAAGACGATGAGCCCGGCGCCGAGCGCCGGCCCCACCAGCGTCCCCGACCCGCCGAGGGCGACCATCAGGAGCGCCTCGACGGAGGTGACGAGCTGCACCTCCACGGGACTCACGAAGCCGTTGTAGTAGGCCCAGAGGACGCCGGCCAGCCCTCCGAAGGCCGCTGCCAGGACGAAGGCCAGGTACTTGTGGAGCCACACGTTGTAGCCGAGGCTCCGCATCCGCGCCTCGCTCTCGCGGATCCCCATGAGGCTCATGCCGAAGGGCGAGCGGACGACGAGGACGAGGCAGGCCGCCGCTCCGGCGAAGAAGGCGAGGGTCAGGTAGTAGAAGGCCGCGTCGCCGGCGAAGGACCAGGGGCCCAGCGTGGGCCGCTCGAGCCCCGAGATGCCGTTGTCTCCCTTGGTCACCGACACCCAGCGGAAGGCCAGCCCCCAGACCACCATGCCGAGGGCCAGCGTGATCATGAGGAAATAGGTGCCGGTGGCGCGAATGGCCAGCGGCGCGAAGAGAGCGCCGGCGACCGCGGCCGCCGCCAGCGCCGCCACGAGGCAGGTCCAGAACCCCGCCCGGTACTCCGTGGCCAGGAGGGCCACCGTGTAGGCGGCCGTCCCGAAGTACGCGGCGTGCCCCAGCGACGGCAAGCCCGTGTAGCCGAGCAGGATGTCGAGGCTCATGGCGAAGATGGCGTAGATGAGCGCCTGGGTGAGCAGCGTCAGCGCATAGGCGGAGAGGAATGGAGGCGCCGCGGCCAGGAGCACCGCGGCCGCCGCGAGCCCCACCGCCCCCCGGCCGCCCCGCCGCGACGGGCCCGCCATCACGCGCGGCCGAAGAGGCCCGTGGGCTTGAGGGCGAGGATCACGGC
>JACOVB010000203.1 GCA_016177555.1 Candidatus Rokuibacteriota bacterium | reverse complement strand
GGGCACCCTCGGGCAGTGGCGCGACAGTCTTCTCGACCGGCACGGACTCGCCGGTGAGGGGCGCCTCATCCAGGCGCAGGAGGGCGGCTTCGAGCAGCCGGAGGTCGGCGGGCGCGATCCGGCCGGCCTCGAGGAGCACGACGTCGCCGGGCACGAGCTCGGCCGCAGCGACCACGGACGTCGTCCCCTCGCGGAGGACGGTCGCGGTCGGAGCCGCCATGGCCTTGAGCGCCGCCATGGCCCGCTCGGCCCGGTACTCCTGGACGAAGCCGATCACCGCGTTCAGGACCACGATCGCTACGATCGCGATCGTATCGACAACGTCGCCGATCAAGCCCGAGATCACGGCGGCGCCGAGGAGCACGAGGATCATGAAGTCCGTGAACTGGCCGGCGAGCATCCCGAGCGCCGTCCGCCGCCTGCCCTCGCGAAGGACGTTCGGGCCGTGCTCGGCAAGGCGGCGTTCCGCCTCAACGGCAGTGAGGCCCTCGCCAGATGTCCGCAGGGCCTGGAGCACCGCCTCGGCGGGCTGCTGATGCCAGGGCATCATTGGCTCCACCGCCGACGCTGGTCAGGCCCCTGTCGCCCGAACTATCAGGACCGGCAAGGGCGAGCTGCGGATCACCGCTTCGGCCACGCTTCCGAACAGGGTCCGGCGAACGCCGCTGCGACCGTGTGTCGACATGGAGATCAGGCTCGCGCCCTCGGCCTTCGCGCACCCGAGGATTCCCTCGGCTGGATCGCCGGAGCGCACGAGGGTTCGGGCAGGTACGCCACGACGCCCTGGGCGCTTCCGCACGCCATCAAGGTATGCGTTGGCCTTGCTGTAGCGCGACTCCAGTGTTCGGCGGGGGCCGGAGTCGTCACGCAGGAGGGGCGCCGGGTTGACCGGGGCCACGACCTGGAGCAGGACGACCTCCCGGCGGTCGGCTCCGGTGAAGCGCGCCACCGCCCCGATGGCCTGCTCGCCGAACCGGGATCCATCGAGGGGAACGAGCACCTTCGTGGGTTTCTGCTGTGTGCGGCTCATCACCTGATCTCCTTCCCCATGGGGTCGTGCGGGCGCTCATGCGGTCTCGACCATCAGCACGGCCCAGTCCATGCGCTCAAGGACGCCGTCCCTGCCAGCGGAGCCCCGCCGTCCTATCGCAGTCGCAAGCGAGAGCCATGATGGGGCAACTCGCGAGACCTATTCCACGGGCAACATCGATGCCAAAGTGAGCGGCTCGATTTGTCGCGATGTTACTGGCCAGATGACCTTCGCCGTGTGGCGCTCGGACCCCACCTGCGGCCCGGGCACCCCGTGCGGTCCTGACCGCCCCGCTGCGAGCATCGCTGTGGGAGCTGCGTGTGACAAGCCCCGACGCCACGGACACGGCTCCGGCCTGACGGGACGGCGCGCCCGAGCTGCGCCAGCGCCACGCAGCGGGTGTCCCACGGAGGCCCGGGGGGCGAGGCTGTCTCATGGGACAGGGGAGGTGGAGCCCATCGCGCTCATCCCAACCAACGCTGCCTGCCATCCCCTGGCCGAGGAGCCCCGCACCCAGTCCCACGCGTCCTCACGGTCGGCCCGGGCGATCAGTTGGCCCCTTCGCCGAGGAGCTCGAGATGAGCGCGCCTCGGCGGTGAGCGGATGCGTGTTGAACAGGCGCAGGATCCCTCCACCGCTGAAGGGCTTGACGATGAAGAGGCGAGCGGTGGGGGGCGAGCCGACGGTCATCGCTCGCGCGTGGCTCAAGACCTCAATCTTTCTTCGGCCCGCAGCTGGGGCATGAAAGCCCCAGGCCCGCCGGGGCCTTGCCGGACGGCAACTGAGGCAAATCAGGGTCTTGGCTTGCGCCCGCATATGGCATCGCGTACACCGAGCCCACGATCTTCATGGAGCTCGCCATCGAAACGGGCCGGCTGGCGGTCGAGGCCGGGCTGCGCAACATCTTCGTGACCAACGGGTACATGACTCCCGAGGCACTCGCGCTCGTGGCCCCGGTGCTGCACGGGGCCAACGTGGATCTCAAGAGCTTCTCGGACCGCTACTACCGCAAGGTCTGCGGGGCGACCCTGCCGCCGGTCCTCGAGACCATAAGGGGGATGCGCGAGCGCGGGATCTGGGTCGAAGTCACCACCTTGCTCATTCCGGGCCACAACGACACCGATCAGGAGCTCACGGCCATGGCCGCCTGGCTCGCCGGCGTGGACCGCGAGATGCCCTGGCACGTCTCGGCCTTCTTTCCCACCTACAGGATGACCGACGTGCCGCCCACCCCGGCCACGGCGCTCCACGGCGCCGCCCAGATCGGCCGCGAGGCCGGGCTCCGCTACGTGTACACGGGCAATGTCCCCGGCGATGTCGCGGAGAACACGCCGGGCCCCGGCTACTCGACGCGCGTCATCCGGCGCCGGGGCTTCGAGGTGCTCCTCCCCGTGCGGGAGGCCCACGCCTCGCGCGGGGCCGATGACAGCAGCTGCCGCGGCGTCAAGATTCGCGCCGCCGACGGAGGTAGACGAACCAGGAGACGGCGCCGACGAGGAGCGTGCCGCCGATGACATTGCCGATGGTGACGGGCAGCAGGTTTCGACCAAGAAAGCCGGTCCAGCTGAGCGCCTGCGCCTGGGCCTCGAGACCGCGGGCCGCGACGAAGGCCGGGTCGAAAGCAGCGATGAAGAGGCCCAGGGGCACGAAGTACATGTTGGCGATCGAGTGCTCGAAGCCGGCGGCGACGAAGGCGCTGATGGGAGGGATGATAGCCAGGATCCTGTCCGCCGTGGTCCGGGCGCTATAGGAGAGCCACACCGCGAGGCAGACCAGCACGTTGCAGAGGATCCCCAGCGCAACGGCCTGCCAAAAGTCGGGACGGAGCTTCGCGGCGGCGATGCCGAGGGCGGTGGTTCCGAACGCGCCCGCGCCTCCCTCGTGCGTGCCGGCCACGTACACGGCGAGCGCGATCGAGAGGGCCCGAGGAAGTTGCCGATGTAGGCGATGCACCAGTTTCGGAGCAGCGCCCCCGTGCCCACCCGGCCACCGGCCCACGCCATGACGATCAGGTTATTGCCGGTGAACAGCTCCGCGCCCCCGACGATGACCAGGATCAGTCCAAGGCTGAAGACGACTCCGGCGAGCACCCGTGTCACGCCCCAGGGCGCGGCCTCGGCGCCGGCGAGCGCCACCGTCGAGAAGACGCCGCCGAAGGCGATGAAGGCACCGGCGAGCACGGCGAGGGCGAGCAGGGTGAGGCCGTCCATCGACGCCTTCTTGACGCCGATCTCCTCAGCGCGCTTCGCCATCTCCGCCGGGAGCAATGCGTCGAGCCGAGGAGGCGGCTCGAGACCGCCGCCGCCCGGTCGAAGTGGATCAGGCATTGCGCTCCTCTCTCCGTCCAGCACGGCTCGGTGGTTCCAGACCGCGGCAGGGTCCCAGGACGGCGATGAGCACGATCGCCCGGCGTGCCTCCCGCATGCTTCCCACGCGCACCCGCGGTCGCCGGCCGGGCGCTGACGACAGACTCGGCGGCTTTGACGGGGCGCTCGGCAGGATCCCACGCGGTTCACGGCCCCGTGCGACGAGCACCGCCGGCAGCGTTCGCCCGGGAGGGGGGACATTCGCCGCTTCCGGTCCCGGCTGCTGAGGTCGCGCGATGTCGAGACGCTTCCTCATAACGCGGACGAGGAGGTTAATCAAGGGCACCAGCACGAAAACCGCGAGGATGAGGAGCTGCTCCAGGGTCACGGCAGCCCCCTACGCGTCCCGTCCGAGCGGGTGGTCGAACCCCTCCGGCTTGACCGTCAGGACCGAGCAAGGCGCGTCCCGGACGACGCGCTCCGCGGTGCTGCCAAGCAAGACATCCCGCAGATTCGTTCTGCCCCGGGTGCCGAGGACAACGAGGGCGCCGTCGACTTGCTTGGTGAACTCCGTGATGCCCCAGCCTTGGCCCTGGTAGTCGAACACTTCGTACTGGGGCTTGAGATGAGCCATCTGCGCCAGACACGGCTCGCAGAATGCCTCCAGCCGCCGCCGGAGTCCGTCTCGATACTGCTTCTGGTAGTC
>JACOVB010000219.1 GCA_016177555.1 Candidatus Rokuibacteriota bacterium | reverse complement strand
TCGCGCAGCGGCAGGATGGACAGCACCTCGGGGACGGTCCCACCCGCTTCCAGCTCTGCGGCTGCTCCACTGCCGATCGTTGTCTTCGCCATGCTCCTCAATCCTTTCCTGGGCTCTGCCCTAGAACAGGTCCACCGGCGACAGGTGAGCCGAGGCGGCCCGCACCAGAGCCTCGCTCGTCCCGCGCGCGGCCGGGTCCCGGGACTGCGCCGTTTCCGCCCGCACATATCCCAGCAGCTCCTCGATCTGCTGCTGCATGCCGAACATCCGCCGCCTCATTTTTATGATGATCTCCACGCCCGCCAGATTCACGCCCAGATCCCGCGTGAGCCGGACCAGGCGCGCGATCTCCTCCACGTCCTCGGCGGAATACAGGCGCGTCTTGCCCACGGTGCGGCTCGGCCGGATGAGCCCCTTCTTCTCGTACATTCGGAGCGTCTGGGGGTGAAGCTTGAGCATCTCGGCCACCACGCCGATCATGTAGAGGGGCTTGCCCTTGTCGGTCATGTGCGCACCGCGCTCCGGGACTCATCGTGGGGGACCTCCGGCAGAAGCCGGCCGATCTCGCGGAACAGCTCCTGGGTACGCGCGTCGAGCCCGCGGGGGATCTCGATCCGCACCGTCACGTAGAGGTCGCCCCGGCCCTCGGCCGCGAGCCGCGGCATGCCCCGGCTCCGGATCCGGAAGACCTGGCCGCTCTGCGAGCCGGGAGGGATCACCAGGTCCACGTCGCCGTGGAGCGTGTGGACCGGGATCCTCGCGCCCAGCACGGCCTCGACGATCGTGAGCGGCAGCTCGCTGTAGAGGTTGTCGCCCTTCCGGGTGAAGACCGGATCGTCGTGCACCCGCGTGATCACGATGAGGTCGCCGCGGGGGCCGCCGAAGGGGCCGGCGTGGCCCTCGCCCGGGATGCGAAGCTGGGCCCCCGTGTCCATGCCCGGCGGAATCACGACGCGAGCCACCGTGAGCGTCCGGCTCACACCTCGCCCCCGGCAGGCGGGGCAGGGCTCGGCCACTCGCTCCCCGGACCCGTCGCACGCGGGACAGCGCTCGGCGCGCGCCGTCGTCTCGCCCAACCACACCAGCCCGGCTCCGCCGCAGTGACCACAGCGCACAGGGACGGCACCGGGGGGAGCCCCGGTGGCGCCGCAGGCCTGGCAGTCAGACAGCCGCTCCACGCTCAGGTCAACGCTGATCCCGGTGACGGCGTGCTGGAAGGCGAGCGCCACCGGGACATGCAGGTCCTCGCCCCGGCGGCCCCCCCGGTGGGACTCCTCACCGGCTCCCACCGGCGCAGTGCCACTGGCCACCGCCCCTTGGCGGTCGTAGAGCGTCCGCGCCGACGGATCGCTGAGAACACGATAGGCCTCGGAGATCTCCTCGAACAGCGCCTGGGCCTCGCGATCCCACAGGTTGACGTCCGGGGAATACCGCCGCGCGAGCCGCTGATACGCCCGGCGGATCTGCGCCGGCGTCGTGTCGACGCTGATGCCCAGCACCGCGTAGTAGTCACGCATATGGTCGCGGTCGGCCGCCGCCGGCTGCGGGGCCGGTGATGCCCTCGGAGCCCCCTGTTGCATGGCGGGCGAGGAGGGCGCGCTGGCCCCGCAGCCGGATGGTTGGCGACCTACTTCTTCTCTCCCAGGTCCTTGAACTCGGCGTCGATGACGTCGCCCTTGGCTGAGCCGCCCTCCGGCTCGCCGCCGGCCGGACTCTCGCCGGGAGCGCCAGGGGTCGCCGCCTGGGCCTCGCGGTACATCACCTCCGCGAGCTTGTGCGAGACCTTGGTCAGCGCCTCCTGCGCGCGCTTGATGCGCTCGAGGTCATCGCCCTTGAGCGCCTCGCGAGCCTCCCCGAGCGCTCCCTCGATGCCCTGCTTGTCCTCGGCCGTGATCTTCTCGCCGTGGTCGCGCAGGGTCCGCTCGGTCGAGTACACGAGCGAATCGGTCTGGTTCCGGAGCTCGATCTCCTCGCGGCGCCTGGCGTCCTCGGCCGCGTGCGCCTCGGCCTCCTTCTTCATCCGCTCGATCTCGTCCTTGGTCAGGGTGGACGAGGCCGTGATCGTGATGTTCTGCTGCTTGCCCGTCGCCTTGTCTCTCGCGGAGACGTTCACGATGCCGTTGGCGTCGAGATCGAACGCCACCTCGATCTGCGGCACGCCGCGTGGCGCCGGCGGGAGCCCATCCAGGTGGAAGCGCCCGAGCGTCCGGTTGTCGCGCGCCATGGGCCGCTCGCCCTGGAGGACGTGCACTTCCACCGACGGCTGGCTGTCCGAGGCCGTGGTGAACACCTCGCTCTTCTTCGTGGGGATCGTGGTGTTGGCCTCGATGAGCTTGGTCATCACCCCTCCCAGTGTCTCGATGCCGAGCGACAGCGGCGTGACGTCGAGCAATAGCAGGTCCTTCACCTCGCCGGTCAGCACCGCCGCCTGGAGCGCGGCGCCCACCGCCACCACCTCGTCGGGGTTGACGGACTGGTTCGGCGCCTTGCCGAACAGGCCCCGGACCTCCTCCTGCACCTTGGGCATCCGGGTCTGGCCGCCCACGAGGATGACCTCGTCGATGTCGGCTGGCGTGACCCCCGCCTGGCGAATGGCCTCGCGGCAGGGCGTCAGGCTCCGCTCGATGAGGTCGGCCACGAGGGACTCGAGCTTGGCCCGCGTCAGCGCGAGCACGAGGTGCTTGGGCCCCGTGGCATCGGCCGTGATGAACGGCAGGTTGATCTCGGTCTGCAGCGTCGTGCTGAGCTCGCACTTGGCCTTCTCCCCCGCCTCCTTGAGCCGCTGGAGCGCCATGCGGTCCTTCCGCAGATCGATGGCGTTCTCCTTCTTGAACTCGTCCGCGATCCAGTCGATGATCCGCTGGTCGAAGTCGTCCCCGCCCAGATGGGTGTCGCCGTTGGTCGCCTTGACCTCGACGACGCCCTCGCCGATCTCGAGGATGGAGATGTCGAACGTCCCGCCGCCCAGGTCGTACACGGCGATGGTCTCGTCCTTCTTCTTGTCGAGGCCGTAGGCGAGCGCCGCCGCCGTCGGCTCGTTCACGATGCGGAGGACCTCGAGCCCGGCGATGGCGCCGGCGTCCTTCGTGGCCTGCCGCTGGCTGTCGTTGAAGTAGGCCGGAACGGTGATGACGGCCTTGGTGACCTTCTCGCCCAGGTAGGCCTCGGCCGCTTCCTTGAGCTTCCGGAGCACCAGCGCCGAGATCTCGGGCGGCGAGTACACCTTCCCCCGGATCTCCACTCGGGCGTCACCGTTCTGGGCCTTGATCACCTTGTACGGAACCAGCTTGATCTCCTGGAGCACTTCGTCGTAGTGCCGTCCCATGAAGCGCTTGATGGAAAACACGGTATTCTCGGGGTTGGTGATGGCCTGACGCTTGGCCACCTGACCGACGAGGGTTTCCCCCTCCTTCGTGAAGGCTGCCACGGAGGGCGTCAGGCGGCTGCCTTCCTGGTTAGGGATGACGGTCGCTTCGCCACCCTCCACAACGGAGACCACCGAGTTGGTCGTTCCCAGGTCAATGCCGATCACCTTCGCCATGTCTCATATCTCCTGTTCTGATCGTTGCGCAGCGATTTCCTCACGACAGTGTGGCGGGGAGGGCGCGGGCGCCCGCCCCGCCGGCACCGCGACGCTCACAGAACGTCGATCCTGATCTCCTTCGGCTTGATGTCCTCGGTCTTCGGGAGCTTGACGTTCAGCACCCCGTCCCGGTAGGTGGCCGTCACCTTGTCCGGCTGGACCGGGATCGGCAGCGGCAGCGTACGCTCGAAGCGGCCGAACCAGCGCTCGCCTCGATACAAGTTCTCCTCCTTGACCTCCCGACCCTGCCTCCGCTCACCCCTGATCGTGAGCACCTCCCCGGTGATCGAGAGATGCACGTCCTTCTCGCTCAGGCCCGGCACCTCGACCGTGACCACCAGTTCGTCCTTCGTCTCGTACATGTCCACCGGCGGAGCCCAGACCCTGTCCGGCGTCCCTGAGGCGACCGCGCCGCAGAAGAACCCGTCGAAGAAACGGTCCATCTCGCCCTGGATATCGGCCAGATC
>JACOVB010000218.1 GCA_016177555.1 Candidatus Rokuibacteriota bacterium | reverse complement strand
TGCGGCCAGTCGCCCGAGGTCAAGAAGCAGAAGGCGCTCGAGCGGGCCGAGCAGTACCTGAAGGACGGCAAGCCCAACGAGGCGGTCATCGAGCTCCGGAACGCGCTGCAGATCGACAAGGACTTCGCTCCAGCGCTGCTCGCGCTGGGCCGGGCCTATGCGGCCAAGGCGTGGTACGCCGACGCCGCGAGAGAGCTCGGCCGCGCCCAGACGCTGCTCCCGGACTCGGTGCCCGTTGCGGTGGAGCTGGGGCGCGTGCTGGTGGATCTGGGCGCCTGGGCGGGCGCCGAGGCCCAGGGGGAGCACATCCTCTCGCGGGAGCCGCGGAGTGCGGACGGGACCTACATCAGCGCGGCGACCCTCCTTGGGCAGCGCCGGCTCGAGGAGGCGCTGGCGGTGCTGGAGACAGCGTCGCGGAGCGGCGTCGCGCTGACGCCGGAGCTGCAGAGCGTGCGCGCCGAGGTCCTGGTGCTCCAGGGGAAGCCGCAGGAGGCCGAGCAGGTGTACCGGGCGGTTATCGCGAGCAACCCGAAGGACGGGCGGAGCCTCGCCGGGCTCGCGGGGATCATGCTCGGACGCGGCAAGGCCGAGGAGGCGGCCGGGCTCTACACCAATGCGCGGGCGGTGCGGCCGGCGGACCCCAGGATCCGCGTGGGGCTCGCGCTGGCCAAGGACCGGATGGGGAAGCGCGATGAGGCCATCCGCGAACTGGAAGAGATCGAAGGGCGCGCCCGCACCGTGCCCGTGATGCTGGCCCTGGGGGAGCTGTACCTCAAGGCGAACCGGGCCGGCGACGCCAGCGCGGTCCTGGCGCCGCTGGTTCAGCGCGCGCCGCAATTCGCCCGGGCGCGCTATCTGCTCGGGTCGGCCTACCTCGCCGGCAACCGGCCCGACCAGGCGATCGTGGAGTTCGAGGAGCTGAACAAGCAGGCCCCCAACGAGCCCCTCGTCCAGTACCGCCTCGCCCGCGCCTATGGCCAGCGGGGTCGCGCGCGCGAGGCCCTGGCTCTCCTGAACGGGCTTGCCAAGCCTTTCGAGAAGGCCGCCGAGTACCACGTCGAGCGCGGGCGAGTGCTGCTCTTGCTCGGCCGGCGCGACGAGGCGCTACGGGCCGTGGGCGAGGCCCAGCGCCTGGCCCCGCAGAGCCCGGAGCCGTACCTCCTCCTGGGGCACATCCACGCCCAAGGCGGCAACAGCAAGGCCGCCCGCGAAATGTACGCCAAGGCCGCCGAGGTGGACTCGGGCTTCGCCCCGGCCCACGTGGCCCTGGGGCGCCTCCACGCCGCCGACAAGGACATGGACGCGGCCCTCAAGGAGTTCGACCTTGCCGCCCAGGCCGATCCCAAGTCGGTGGGCGTGGCCCGGACGAAGGCCGCCGGGCTGGTCCAGCAGAACCGGATGAAGGAAGCCGTGCAGTACGTGGAGGCGGCGGCCAAGGCCCAGCCCCGCGAGGCGGGGTTCCAGTCGCTGCTCGGTGGGCTGCACAGCCGCGAGCGCCAGTGGGACATGGCGACGGCCGCCTACCGGAAGGCCGCGGAGATCGACCCCCGGGCCATCGAGCCGCGCCTCGGGCTCGCACGCGTGGCGCTGGCGCAAGAGCGCGACGACGAGGCCGTGGGGCATCTGCAGGCTGTCGTCAAGGAGCGCCCCGCCCAGCCCGCGGCCGTGCTGCTGCTCGGGGCCCTCTACGACCGGCGGGCGCAGTACGACCCGGCCATCCAGGTGCTGGAGGCGGCCGCCAAGGCCGATCCCCGCCAGCCGGCCTTCGCGCTTGCCCTCGGCGATCTGTACCTCAAGAAAGGGCGCTACGACGAGGCGCTCGCCCGCATGTCCGCGCTCCTCGGCGAGGCCCCGGATCTGACCGCTGCCCGGCTCATCCGCGCCCAGGCCCATCTGTACAAGGGCGACGGCGCGGCAGCCCTCAAGGACGTGAGCGCGGTGGTGAGCGCCAATCCGAAGTCTGACAGGGCCCAGTACGTCCTCGCACGAACCAACGCGGCCCTGGGCAGGCTGCCCGAGGCCCAGGCCGCCTACCGCGAGGCCCTCAAGCTCAACCCGCAGATGGACTCCGCGAAGGCGGAGCTGGCAGCCTTGTCCGGGCAGAAGCCCGACGCGGGAGCCGGCGCCGAGCGGCTCGCGAAGCTCCAGGAGGGAGCGAAGAAGGAGCCCAAGAACCTGGCGCTGCGGGAGGATCTGGCCCGGTCGCTGCTCGCCGCCGGCAAGGTGAAGGAGGCCCAGACCGAGCTCAAGCAGGTGCTCGAGCAGGCGCCGGCACGTGCATCGGCCAACTACCTCATGGCCTTCGCCCTGGGCAGGGAGGGCCGCGCTGACGAGGCCGCGACCCACCTCGCGGCGCTCCTTCGGACCAACCCCTCCCACCTCGAGGGCAATGTGCTCATGGCCGGCCACCTCCAGCGCCAGGGGCGCCGCGAGGAGGCGATCAAGCATCTGGAGGCCGCGCTGCGCGTCAATCCAAACCTGGAGGGAGTCAAGCTCCAGATCGGCCGTCTCTACGTTGCCGGGAATCGCCTCCCCGACGCGCTCAGAATCGCCCAGGAGCTGGAGCGCGCGGCGCCGAGGAGTCCCGAGCCGCCACTGCTCCGGGGCCTCGCGCTCCTGGCCCAGCGGAAGGCCCAGGAGGCCCTGGAGGCCTTCGGCGCGGCCCTCAAGCTCAAGCCCGGGCTCTTCGACGCCGAGCGTGGCTCGGGGCAGGCCCATGAGATGCTCGGCCAGGCCGACCGCGCCATCGCCAGCTATCAGCGGGCCCTCGCCATCCAGGGCGATGACGTGACGGTGCTGAACAACCTCGCCTGGCTCCTGGCCGAGGTGCGCCGGAGCCCCGAGGAGGCCCTGCCGCTCGCCAGCAAGGCCGTCCAGCTCGCGCCCCAGTCGCCCGAGATCGCCGACACGCTGGCCTGGATCCACTACCGCCGGGGCAAGTACCCCGACGCGGAGAAGCTCCTTGTGCCGGCCGCGGAGCGCGCGCCCAAGAACGCGATCATCCAGTACCACCTCGGGATGACCTACTACCGGCTCGGGAAGAAGGGCGATGCCGTCTCGATGTTGCGCCGGGCGGCGAACCTCGACCCGAAGCTTGCCGAGCGCGAGAAGCTCAACGACCTCATCAAGGAGGTGGGGGGGTAGCCATGAGCGGACGGGTCCTCTTCCCGAGGGGGTCCTGGCTTGCCGGGCCCGGCCTGCTGGCTGCGCTCGCGCTGCTCGTCGCGGCCGCGTGCTCCCAGAGCCCGGAGGCGCAGAAGCAGAAGGCCCTCGAGCGGGGCCAGCAGTTCCTCAAGGACGGCAAGATCAACGAGGCCGTCATCGAGCTGCGGAACTCGCTCCAGATCGACAAGGACTTCGTCCCGGCCCTTCACGCCCTCGGCCGCGCCTATGCCGCCAAGAGCTGGTACGGCGATGCCGTGCGCGAGCTGGGGCGGGCCCAGGCGCTGGTACCGGAGTCGGCGCCCGTCGCGGCCGAGCTCGGACGCGTCTTCGTGGAGGTGGGGGCCTGGGGTGAAGTCAGCGGGCAGGCGCAGCGCATCCTGTTGCGTGACCCGAACAGCCCCGATGGGATCTATCTCCGGGCCGCAGCGCTGCTCGGCCAGGGAAAGACCGAGGATGCCCTGACGGTGGTGGAGGCGGCCGCGCGGGGAGGGATTCCGATTCCGGAGACGCAGACGCTTCGCGCCGAAGCGCTTCTGGTCAGGCAGAAGTTCGAGGAGGCCGAGGGAGTCTACCGAGCGGCGCTGGCGGGGAACCCGAAGGGGGCGCGGGCGCTGGCCGGGCTCGGGACGGTGCGGCTCATCAGACGGGATTTCGAGGAGGCGGCGCGGCTCTTTGCCGACGCCAAGACCTTGCGGCCGATGGACCCGAAGATCAGGGTGGGCGTGGCCGCCGCCAAGGAAGGGCTCGGCAGGATCGACGAGGCGATCAGGGAGCTGGAGGAGGTGGAGGGCCGGGCGCGCACCCCGACGGTGGTCATGACGCTGGCAGATCTCTATCTCAAGTCGCAACGAGGCGCCGATGCCGTCGGAGTGCTTGGGCCGGTGGTGCAGGCGTTCCCGCGGCTGGCGCAGGCGCGCTACCTTCTCGGGATAGGGTACCTGACCGTCAATCAGGTGGACCAGGCCATCGCCGAGTTCGAGGAGCTGGGCCGCCAGTCGGCGGCCGTCCCGCTGGTGCAGTATCGTCTTGCATCCGCCTATCTCAGGCGCGGCCGGCCCCGGGAGGCGCTCGCGCTGCTGGAAGAGCTGGGGAAGCTCTTCGACAAGGTGGCGGACTACCATATCGAGCGGGGGCGGGCGCTGGTGGCACTGGGACGGCTCGACGAGGCGCTCAAGTCGGCCAGCACCGCGCAGCGCCTGAACCCGCAGGCGCCCCAGCCTCACCTCCTCCTGGGGCAGATCCGGATGCAGCAGGGAAACACGGGCGCGGCCCGGGAGATGTTCGCCAAGGCGGCCGAGGTGGACGCCACCTACGCCCCGGCCTACCTGGCCCTCGGGGGGCTCAACGTCGCCGAGAAGGACATCGAGTCCGCCCTCCGCCAATTCGACGCGGCCGTCAAGGCCGACCCGAAATCCCTTGTCGCCGCTCGGGCGAAGGCCGCGGCCCTGGTGCGCGACAACCGGCCCAAGGAGGCCATCGCCTTCGTGGAGGAGGCGGTCAAGGGCGACCCGCGGAACCCCGGGTTCCACACCTTGCTCGGGGGCCTCCACCTGCGGGCGAGCCAGTGGGCGGAGGCGACCCGGGCGTTCCAGCGGGCGCTCACGATCAGCCCGCGGGCGCCGGGGCCGCGGCTGGGACTGGCGCGCGTGGCCCTCGCCCAGCAGCGCGACGACGAGGCCATCGCGCAGCTCCAGGCGGTCGTGAAGGAGCAGCCGGGCCAGTCCACGGCCGTGCTCCTGCTCGGTGCCCTCTACGACAAGAGCGCCCAGTACGACCAGTTGATCGCCGTCCTCGAGGCCGCCGACAAGGCGAGCCCGCGCCAGGCGTCATTCGTTCTGCCGCTGGCCGACAGCTACGTGAAGAAGGGACGCTACGACGAGGCCATCGTGCGGGCGGGCGAGCTGCTCGCGCAGACGCCAGAGCTGCACGGCGCGCGGCTCGTGCGCGCCCAGGCGTTCCTCGCCAAGGGCGACGCCGCCGCCGCGCTCAAGGACGTGAGCGAGGTGGCGCGCGCCAACCCCAAGTCCGACGTCGCGCAGTACATCCTCGCGCGGACCTATGCGGGGCTCGGCCGCGTGCCCGAGGCCCAGGCCGCCTACCGCGCGGCGCTCAAGCTCAACCCGAACCTCGCCCCCGCGAAGACCGAGCTGGCCGATCTCTCGGGCGAGAAGCCGGACGCGGCAGCGCTCCAGCAGCGCATCGAGCGGTTCCAGGAGGCGGCCAGGAAGGATCCGGCCAACGCCGACCTTCGCGAGGAGCTGGCGGACGCCCTCCTGGCCGCGGGGAAGACAAAGGAGGCGCAGGCCGAGCTGAAGCAGGCGCTCCAGCGGGCGCCGGGGCACCCCGGCGCGAACTTCCTCATGGCTCGCATCCTGGCCGCCACGAGCCCCGACGAGGCGGCGGCTCACCTGCAGGCCGTGCTCCGGGCCAACCCCGCCCATCTCGAGGCCAACATCGCGATGGTCCCCTATCTCCAGCGCAGGGGGAGGCGGGAGGAGGCGATCCGGCACCTCGAGACAGCGCTTCGGGTGAACCCGACCCTCCTCGATGTCAAGTTCCAGCTCGGGCTCCTCTATGCCCAGGTCAAGCGCTTCGCAGATGCGCTCAGGCTGGCGCAGGAAGTTGAAAGGGCGGCCCCGAAGCACCCAGGGCCGCCGACGCTCCGGGGGCTGATGCTCATGGCCCAGCAGCGGCCCCGGGAGGCGCTCGATGCCTTCTCGGCCGCCCTCAGGCTCAACGCAGACGTCTTCGAGGCGCACCGCGGCCAGGGGGAGGCCTACGAGGCGCTGGGCCAGGTGGACAGGGCGGTCGAGAGCTACAGGCGGGCGCTCGCGCTCAATGGCGAAGACCCTGTCGCGCTCAATAACCTGGCCTGGGTGCTGTCGGAGTCCCGCAAGAAGCCG
>JACOVB010000217.1 GCA_016177555.1 Candidatus Rokuibacteriota bacterium | reverse complement strand
TTATTGCATCTTGGGGTCCAGCGCGTCGCGGACCCCGTCGCCGAAGAACGTGAACGAGAGCATGGTGACGGCGATGGCGATGGACGGGAACACACAGAGGTGCCAGTAGGAGCGGAGGAACTGCTGGTTCTCTCCGACCATCTGCCCCCACGAGGGCGTCGGGGGATTGATCCCCACGCCGATGAAGGACAGCGCCGCCTCGGTGAAGATCGCCTCCGGGACGCCGAAGGTGATGGAGACCACGATGGGCGTCAGCGCGCCCGGCAGCACGTGCCGCGTCATGACGCGCCAGAAGCCCGCGCCCATCGCGCGGGCCCCTTCCACGAACTCCTTCTCCTTGATGGAGAGCACCTGGGCCCGCGTCTGACGGGCAATCCCCACCCAGCCGGTGAGCCCGAGCGCGATGAAGATGTTCATGAGTCCGGCCCCGAGCATGGACATGACCAGGATGACGAAGAGCAGGCGCGGGAACGCGTACATCACGTCGACGAAGCGGGTGAGCAAGAGGTCCGTCCGGCCCCCGATGTAGCCGGAGATGGCGCCGATGGGCACGCCGATGAGCACGACGATGACCTGCGCGCCGAGCCCCACCAGCATCGACACGCGCGCGCCGTAGATCATGCGCGAGAGCACGTCCCGCCCAAGCTGGTCCGTGCCCAGCGGGAAGTCGCGGGAGGGGAACTCGTAGAGCCGGTCGAAGTTGGGCCTGGTGTAGGAGTGTGGGGCGATCGCCTCCGCGAAGATGGCGAGAAGGCAGAGGAGGATGACGGCCAGCCCGCCGGTCACCGCCAGCTTGTTCCGGAGGAGGCGCCGCCACGCGTCCCGCCAGAGGCTCGACCCACGCGTCCGCCCGGCCCGCCAGGCCAGCGTGCCCGCGGGCGCGGGTCTGTGGGGCGCCGGCACGCTGGTGTCGGAGGCAGGAGCCGAGATCGTCATGCGCCCGCCACCCCGCCGCTCCAGGGTCGCGCCCCCCATCGGGGTGCGGGCCGCCGGCCGTGGAGCCCCTTCCGCGTCCGCCGCCGGGAGGCGTTCCGCGTTCGAGCGCGGGCTTCGCCCGCGCAATCATGGGTCGGAGGGGGGCCCTGCCCCCCTCCGACACTAATATCGGATGCGCGGGTCGAGAGCGCCATAGAGGACGTCCACCACCAGGTTCATGAGGGCGAGGAAGGCGCCGTAGATCAGCACGACGGCCATGATCATCGGGTAGTCACGGCCCGTCATCGACAGCACGAAGAAGCGTCCCATCCCCGGCACCCGGAAGATGGACTCGACGAAGAAGGAGCCGGTTCCCACCGCGGCGAACATCGGCCCCAGCAGCGTCACCACCGGGATCAGCGCGTTCTTCAGAACATGCCGCAGGATCACGGGGCGCTCGGCCAGACCCTTGGCCCGCGCGGTGCGCACGTAGTCGGAGCGGATCACCTCGATCATGCTCGACCGGGTGAAGCGCGCGATGATGCCCATGGGCGCCAGCGCCAGCGTGATCGTCGGGAGCACCCACTCGCGCGGCGAGCCCCACCCGCCGGTGGGGAAGATCGGGATGACGAACGAGAAGAGCACGATGAAGAAGACCCCCAGCACGAAGTTGGGAATGCTGACGCCGACCGCGGCCACGCTCACCGAGACGTAGTCCCACGAGTGGTTCTGGTACACGGCGGCCAGCACGCCCAGCGTCACGCCTCCCACGACCGCGATGCCGAGCGCCATGCTCCCGAGGAGGAGCGACACGGGGAAGGTCTCGACCATGATCTCGGCGACGGTGCGGGTCTTGTAGATGAAGGACTGGCCGAAGTCGCCCTGCACCGCCCTGGCGAGGAAGATGCCGAACTGCGCGTACAGCGGACGGTCGAGCCCATAGGCCTCGGCCAGGTTCTTCTGCGCCTCCGGCGAGAGCGGGTTCGCTCCCTCGGCGACAGGGTCCAGCGGGCTTCCCGGCGTGGCGTGCATCACCAGGAAGGTGACGACGGCCATGGCGAGGAGAGTCGGAATCAACCACAGGAGGCGATAGAGGATGTAGCGGAACACCAACCCTCCCTCTCGGACCCACCGGCTGCGTGGGTGCCCGCAATATTCCCCAAAGGGCCCGGAAAGTCAAGCCAGACGGGCCACACGACGGTAGTGGTATCCTTTCCGTCGCATGACCACCGTCGCCCTCACCCTCCTGCCGGAGCGCCGCACGCTCCAGGTCGCCCACGGCGCCACCATCCTCGCCTCCGCGCAGGCGGCGGGAGTGGACATCACGGCCACCTGCGGCGGGCGCGGCCGCTGCACCTCGTGCCGCGTCAAGTTCGTCTCGGGCGCGGTCCCGCCGCCCACGGTGATGGATGAGCTCCAGCTGGGCGACGCCCTCGTCCGCGAGGG
>JACOVB010000049.1 GCA_016177555.1 Candidatus Rokuibacteriota bacterium | reverse complement strand
GATCCTGGACGACGGCCTCGACGCCGACGGCGCGCAACGACGCGGCGCTATACTCGGCCATGCGCCGACCGTTCTCCGACCCGGCCAGGCGTGAGGGGATCGTCTTCGTGATGTGTTCGACGTGGGCGCGGACGTTGTCGATGGACAGTGCGGCCAGGATACTCTCTTCGGACATGTACCGGATCCTCCAGCGCTCACATTCGAGGGTGAGGGGCCGCGACTTGTCGATCATAGTCGAAGACCGCGGAGGCGGCAAGAAGCCGCATCACCTCACTTCGGGTACCGAAGGGAGGCTCGAGAACTTTTCCCCTATGGAAAGATCAAGGAAGACCTCGAACGCGTTGGCCGCACGCATCGATGATGCGGATCTCCACGACCCAGGCGCTGTGGAAGCCGAGACGCGCCGACAGCTCGGTCACGAACTCGTCGGGCGGGCTCGGCGAGATCACGACGAGCCCCCGGGCGGTGTGAAGGTACACGAGATCCCGGGTGTTGGTGACGGCGAGATAGTGCAGCCCCGTGCGCGGGTTCCAGCGAAGGCCGGAGGAGCCGAAGAGCCCGTTCAGCCCCAGCGCCAGGAGCCCGCCGATGGGCCGGGGCGTCCGGTCCACGGCTCGGATGCCCGAGTAGGGCAGCCGCCGCGGCAGCCACCGCCGCTCGATACGCAGCCCACGCCCCTCCAGCGTGAACCCCGTCGGGGCGAGCCCCTGGATGGCCCAGACGAGACCCAGGAACGGCAGCGGGAAGATGACGAAGACCGGATCGCCAGTCGAGGCGAGGAGCGCGACGGAGAGCACGATGGGGACTCCCACACCCAGGCCCAGCCCGACCACCCCCGCGATGATCCGCTGTCGGGTACCGAGGACGGCCGGGAAGAACAGCCTGGCAGGCTGAATCAGCGCGAGTGGATCTCGAGGGCGCTGAAGAAGTACGGGATCTCGAAGGCGGCCGACTCGGGCGAGTCGGAGCCGTGCACCGCGTTGGCCTCGATGGAGGCGGCGAAGTCGCGGCGGATGGTCCCGGGCGCGGCCTTGGCCGGGTCCGTGGCGCCCATCAGGTCGCGGAGCCGGACGATGGCGTTCTCGCCCTCGAGCACGATGGGCATGCAGGGCCCGGAGGTCATGAAGGCGCAGAGGCTGGCGTAGAACGGCCGCTCCTTGTGGACGATGTAGAAGCCGCCCGCCTGGGCGGGGCTCAAGTGCAGGAGCCTGGCCGCCAGGACTTTGAGGCCGGCCTGCTCGAACCGGCCGATGATCTGCCCGATCACGCCCCTGGCGACGGCATCGGGCTTGATGATGGTCAGCGTGCGCTCGAGGGCCATGGACCGCGGCCTAGCTTCTCTTGCCGAGGATCCGGGCGACGGTGGCGCCCATGTCCGCGGGGCTCTTCACGGTGGTGATGCCGGCGTCCTCCAGGGCCTTCATCTTCTCGGCGGCCGTCCCCTTCCCACCCGCGATGATGGCCCCGGCATGGCCCATGCGGCGACCCGGGGGCGCCGTCTGGCCGCAGATGAAGCCCACCACGGGCTTCCGCACATGCGCCTTCACGAAGGCGGCGGCCTCTTCCTCGGCGGTGCCGCCGATCTCGCCGATCATCATGATGGCGGAGGTGCCGGGGTCGTCCTGGAAGAGGCGCAGGACGTCGATGAAGCTGGTGCCGTTGACGGGGTCGCCCCCGATGCCGACGCACGAGGACTGGCCGAGGTCGCGCTGGGTCAGCTGGTGCACTACCTCGTAGGTGAGCGTGCCGCTGCGCGAGACCACCCCCACGGGGCCTGCCTTGTGGATGTGCCCGGGCATGATGCCGATCTTCGCCTTGCCCGGCGAGATGAGCCCTGGGCAGTTGGGGCCGATGAGCCGGCTCTTCGTGCCCGCGAGCACGGCCTTGACCTTGACCATGTCGGCCACCGGCACGCCCTCGGTGATGCAGACGATGAGCGGCAGGCCCGCGGCGGCGGCCTCCAGGATGGCGTCGGCGGCGGCCGGCGGCGGCACGAAGATCAGCGCGCAATCCGCGCCCGCGGCCTTGACCGAGTCCTCCACGGTGTTCCAGATGGGAAAACCCTCGTGGGTGGTGCCGCCCTTGCCGGGCCTGACGCCGCCCACCACCTGGGTCCCGTACTCCTTGCAGCGGAGCGCGTGGAAGGCGCCCTCCTTGCCGGTGATCCCCTGGACGACGACTCTGGTGGTGCTGTTGACTAGGATGCTCATTTATCTCGCCTGAACGTGATGTCGCATGGTGTGCGGTTTGGCCTCTTCGGCCCTGCGGGCCTCTGATCATCCTGCCTGAATGGGGATGACGTCGCGTTGCGGCTTGGCCTCTTCGGCCCTGCGGGCCTCTGATCATCCTGCCTGAATGGGGATGACGTCGCGTTGCGGCTTGGCCTCTTCGCGCCTCTGGCGCTCATCGGGGTGTGCACTCTACCGCGCGCTGCGCGCCAGTTCGACGGCGCGGGCGGCGCCCGAGCCCATGTCGTCGGCGCTGGCGAAGTTGAGCCCGGACTCGGCCAGCATCTTCTTCCCCAGCTCCACGTTGGTGCCCTCCATGCGGACCACAACGGGCATCTTGAGGCCGAGCTTCTTCACCGCCGTGATGACGCCCTCGGCCAGCCGGTCGCAGCGGAGGATACCGCCAAACACGTTGATGAACACCGCCTTCACGCTCGGGTCGGAGGAGAGGATCCGGAAGGCGTTCTCGATCTGCTCCGGCGAGGCCCCGCCCCCCACGTCGAGGAAGTTGGCCGGTTGCCCCCCCGCCAGCTTGATGATGTCCATGGTCGCCATCGCAAGCCCGGCGCCGTTCACCATGCAGCCGACGTTGCCGTCGAGCTTGATGTAGTTGAGGCCGTACTTCGAGGCCTCCACATCGAGCGGGTCCTCCTCGTTGATGTCGCGGAGCGCCACGATCTCCTTGTGGCGGAAGAGCGCGCTGTCGTCGAAGTTGAGCTTGGCGTCCAGCGCCAGCACGCGCCCGTCGCGCGTCACCACGAGCGGGTTGATCTCGGCCAGCGAGCAGTCCTTGTCGAGGTACGCCCGGAAGAGGCTCAGGATGAGGGACACGCCCGCATCGAACTGATCCCCCGACAGCCCCAGCCCGAAGGCCAGCGCGCGCGCCTGGAAGGGCTGCAGCCCCAGCGTCGGATCGGTCCACTGGCGGATGATCTTCTCCGGATGCGTGGCGGCGACCTCCTCGATCTCCATGCCGCCCGCCTGCGAGGCCATCACCACGTGCGTGGCGCGCGCGCGGTCGAGCGTCATGGAGAGGTAGAGCTCGGTCGCGATGGGCGAGGCCTCCTCCACGAGCACCTTGAGCACCTTGATCCCCTCGGGTGGCGTCTGCGGGGTCTTGAGCATCATGCCCAGGATCTGGCGCGCCGCGGCCTCGGCCGACGCCGGGTCGTCGGCCAGCTTCACGCCGCCCGCCTTGCCGCGCCCGCCCGCGTGCACCTGCGCCTTCACGACCACCTTTCCGCCGAGGCGCTCGGCGATCGCCCGGGCCTGGGTGGGTGTCTCGGCCACGTCGCCACCGGGCACGGGGACGCCGAACTGGCGCAGGATCGCCTTGGCCTGGTACTCGTGGATTTTCATGGCTCGCTCTCGCTCGGCGGGTCTTCCATATCCGCTCGGCTCGCCTTCGGCTGCACCTCGCCGCCTCGCTCCGCTCGGGGGATCTCCATATCCGCTCGGCTCGCCTTCGGCTGCACCTCGCCCATCATCTCACTCCGACCTTGCGCAGGAGCCAGACGACGGGATCGTAGTATTCGGTGACGATGCGCTCCTTGAGCGGGATGATGGCGTTGTCCGTGATGTGGATATGCTCGGGGCAGACCTCGGTGCAGCACTTCGTGATGTTGCAGAAACCCAGGCCCGCCTTGACCCTGGCCAGCTCCTTGCGGTCATGGGTATCCAGCGGGTGCATCTCCAGCTCCGCCAGCCGCATGAAGAAGCGCGGGCCCGCGAACGCCGGCTTGTTCTCCTCGTGGTCGCGGATGACGTGGCAGACGTTCTGGCACAGGAAGCACTCGATACACTTGCGGAACTCCTGGCCGCGCTCGACATCCTCCTGGAACATGCGCCGCGTGCCGTCGGGCTCCTTGGGCCCGGGCCTGTAGGCGGGAAGCGTCTTCGCCTTCTCGTAGTTGAAGGATACGTCCGTTGCCAGGTCCCGGATGAGCGGGAAGGTCTACATGGGCGTCACGCTGATGGTCTCACCGGGCGTGAAC
>JACOVB010000222.1 GCA_016177555.1 Candidatus Rokuibacteriota bacterium | reverse complement strand
GGGGCGCGAGCGATGCGGCCTCCGAGCCTTGCTGCTCGGCCAGCCGCCGCAGCCGGGCGCGTCCGAGGGAGAAGAACGCCGCCTCGGCGCCGGTCAGGAGCGCCGAGAGCAGCACCAGCGCGCCGAGCCCCACCAGCCCGAGGGCGGTGAGGTTATCCACTGAAGTGCTCGTAGCCGGGCTGGATCTCCACGGGCCGGCCATCGGGCCCCACCCAGATGATCCCCGTCCCGGATCCGTCGATCTCGCCGATGACGGTGAGGGCCGTGCCCGTGGCCGCTCGCAGCCCCACCGCCAGTGCACCGGCAGACGCGGGATCGCAGGTCAGGAGGAGCTCGTAGTCTTCGCCACCCGCGGCCGCCCACTCGACGGGATCCCGCCCGAGGGTGCGCGCCGCCTCCCGCGCCGCCTCAGCCACCGGGAGGCCGTCGATGCGGACGCGCGCCCCCACGCCGCTCTCGCGGCACATGTGGCCCAGGTCGGTGGCGATGCCGTCGGAGCAGTCCATCATGGCGTGGACGCCCGCGGCCTCGCCGAGCCAGCGGCCCTCGGCCACCCGCGCTGTGGGGCGGAGGTGGGCGCGTCGGAGCTCCTCCACCGCCTCGGCATCGATCCCGGCGGCGCGTACCCGCTCCATGCCCGACTCGAGCACGGCGAGTCCGGCGGCCGACCGTCCCACCGTGCCCGTGATGGCCACCACATCGCCTGGCCTGGCCGCGGAGCGCAGCCGCGGCGTGCCCGTGTGCTCGCCGAGCAGCGTGACGCTGACGAACCAGCCTCGGGGTGACTCGGAGGTGTCACCGCCGACGATGGCGACGTTGTGGGATGCCGCCGCCTCGCGCATGCCCTCGTAGAAAGCCTCCACCTCGTCGACCTCGGTGGAGGCCGGGATGGCGAGCCCCACCAGCGCCCAGCGTGGCCTGCCGCCCATGGCGGCGATGTCCGAGAGGTTCACGGCCACGGCCTTCCAGCCGATGTCGCGTGGGGAGGCAAAGGCGCGGCGGAAGTGCACGTCCTCCACCACGAGGTCCGTCGTCGCGAGGAGCGCCGCGCCCGGGCCGAGGGCGAGCACCGCCGCGTCGTCTCCGATGCCGATGATGACGCCCGGCTCCTCCGCTCCCCCGACGGCCTCGCGGATCCGCCGGATCAATCCGAGCTCGCCTACCCGGCGGACATTCACTGGATCACCCGGTCGGACGTCCGGAGACTTGGAGGGTCGGTGTCGTCCATCACGTGCCCCGGGCGGGTGCCAGCTCGAGGAAGTTCCTGAGCAGCGCCTTGCCCTGGATGGTCAGGATGGACTCCGGGTGGAACTGGACGCCCTCCACCGGGTAGCGCCGGTGGCGCAGCCCCATGATCTCACCATCCTCGGCGCGCGCGGACACCTCGAGGTCGGCGGGGAAGCGGTCGGCCAGCACCACGAGGGAGTGGTAGCGCGTCGCCTCGAAGTCCTGGGGCAGCCCCAGGAAGGTGCCGCGGCCGTCGTGGTGGATGCGGGAGGTCTTGCCGTGCATCTGCGCGCGGGCCCGCGTCACGGTGCCGCCGAAGGCCTGGCCGATGGCCTGATGGCCGAGACAGACGCCCAGGATCGGCGTGCTCGCGTGGAGCCTGCGGATGAGCGCGAGCGAGATCCCCGCGTGGTCGGGGTTGCCCGGCCCCGGGGAGATGACGATGCGCTCGGGCCCGAGCCGCTCCACGTCCTCAACGGTGAGCGCGTCGTTCCGCGCCACGTGGACGTCGGCTCCGAGTTCGCCGAGGTACTGGACGAGGTTGTAGGTGAAGGAGTCGTAGTTGTCGACGACGAGGATCACCCGGCCGCCTCCCGCCCGGCAATCCGGAGAGCCAGGATCATGCCGCGCGACTTGGAGCAGGTCTCGAGCCACTCCATCTTGGGGTCGGAGTCGGCCACGATGCCCGCGCCGACCTGGATGGAGGCCCGTCCTCCGTGGCAGACCACCGTGCGAATCGTGATGCACGAGTCGAGGTTGCCCGAGTAGGAGATGTACCCCACGGCGCCGCCGTAGGGGCCGCGGCGCGTGGGCTCCAGCTCCTCGATGATCTCCATGGCCCGGATCTTGGGCGCGCCCGTCAGGGTGCCGGCGGGGAAGCAGGCGGCCAGCACGTCGAAGGCGTCCTTGCCTGCAGCCAGCTGTCCCCGCACGTGGCTCACCAGGTGCATCACGTGCGAGTAGCGCTCCACGACCATGAACTCGGTGACCTCCACCGAGCCGATCCGGGACACGCGGCCCACGTCGTTGCGGCCGAGATCCACCAGCATGACGTGCTCGGCCCGCTCCTTGGGATCGGCCGTCATCTCCGCCGCGAGCCGCGCGTCCTCCTCGTCGGTGGCGCCGCGTGGATGGGTACCGGCGATGGGACGCTCCTCCACGCGCCCGTCCTCCAGGCGCACCAGCACCTCCGGGGAGGAGCCCACGATGCTCGTCCGGCCGAGGCGCAGGAAGAAGAGGTACGGCGACGGGTTGACGCTTCGGAGCGCGCGATACACCGTGAACGGGTCGGCGTTGAGCTCGGTGTCGAGCCGGCGCGACACGACGATCTGGTAGGCGTCCCCGGACGCGATGTACTCCTTTGCCCGTCGCACGCGCTCCATGTACGAGGCCTCGTCCATGGTGGACGTGAAGCCGTCCTCGCCGCGGGCGACGAGCGGCGCCGGATCGGGGAAGGTGAGCGGCGCCGGCGGCCGCGCTGGCCGGCCGAGCTTGGCCAGGAGCATCCCGATCTTCACCGCGGCCTGGTCGTACGCGCGGTCGAGGGAGGCCGGATCGGTCTTGCCCACGTGAGCGTTGGCGATCACAAGCAGCCGGTGGCGCAGATTGTCGAAGGCCAGCAGGCTGTCCGTGAGCATGAACACCGCATCCGGCAGCCGGAGGTCGTCCTTGGCCAGGCGGGGCAGCCGCTCCACGTGGCGGATCATGTCGTAGGCGAAGAAGCCCACCGCACCACCCTGGAAGCGGGGGAGCCCGGGCACCGCCACGGGGGTGAAGCGCGACAGCACGCTGCGGAGGCCCTCGAACGGGTTCGCCGCCGGCAGCTGCTCGCTGCGGCCGTCCGCATGCCGGAGCGTCACGCGGGTCCCCCTGGCGGTGAACACCATCAGAGGGTCGCTCCCGAGGAAGGAGTAGCGGGCCCACTTCTCGCCGCCCTCCACGGACTCCAGCAGGAAGGCGTAGGGCCCCGGACGCAGTCTGAGGAACGCGGAGAGCGGGGTGTCGAGATCCGCGGCCAGCTCGGCGTAGACCGGGATCATATTGCCCCGTGCGGCGAGCGCACGGAAGCCCTCGCGCGACGGCGAGAGCGCTGGGATGCCGGGCGCGACGGATCGCATGGCCAGCGGCGTCAGGCCAGCGCGTCCAGCTTCTTCTTGAGATGAGCCTTCGGCACGGCGCCCACGATCTGGTCCACCACGGCGCCGCCCTTCATGAAGAGGACGGTCGGGATGGAGCGGATGCCGTACCGGGCGGCCAGGGCCGGGTTCTCGTCCACGTTGACCTTGGCGAGAGTGACCTTGCCGCTGGACTCGCTGGCCAGCTGGTCGAGGGTCGGGGCCAGCGCGCGGCACGGAGCGCACCACTCCGCCCAGAAGTCCACCATCAGGACCTCCTGGTGCTGGCTCACTTCCGCGTCGAAGGTCGCCTCGCTCAGCTGAAGCGTGCTGTCTGCCATGGGACGTCTCTCCTTGGATGATGATGTTGCACGGCCTTGGCCAGCGGCCAGCCGACGAGGAACACGAGCAGGGCCGCGAGGAGGCTCGGGAGGAACGCGGCGACCCTGGCGACGAAGACACCTCCGGGCTCGAGGACGGCAGGCGAGCGTTCCATAAAATCGCAGACCTACTCTAATACACAGCGTCGAGCCCCGCAAGCACGCCTGCCTCGCGGGGAGGCGTCAGTGGCCGAGAAAAATCCGCTTCACGTCCGCCGAGCCGAGCAGTGCACTCGAGGGTCCCTCGAGGATGGTCCGCCCCGATTCGAGCACGTAGCCCCGGTGCGCCAGACGAAGTGCCAGCTCCACGTTCTGCTCGATGAAGACCACCGCGATGCCGCGCTCGCGGTTGATGGTGCCGATGACTTCCGCGATCTGCTCCACCACGAGCGGCGCCAGGCCGAGGAACGGCTCGTCGATCATGAGCAGCGAGGGGCGCGCCATGAGGCCTCGCGCGATGGCCACCATCTGCTGTTCGCCCCCGGAGAGCGTGTGGGCCAGCTGCCCGGCCCGCGCCCGGAGAAACGGGAAGAGCGCCTCGACGTCGGCCAGGCCCTGCTCGCGGTGGGCGCGGGCAGAGCGATTGTAGGCGCCCAGGATGAGGTTCTCCCTGACCGTGAGGTAGGGGAAGAGCCGGCGTCGCTCCAGGACATGCGCGAGCCCGAGCCCGACGATGCGGTGCGGCGGCATTCCGCCGATGGGCTGCTGCTTGAAGGTGATCTCCCCGTTCCGGGCCCGCACCAGCCCGGACAGCGTGTTCATGAGCGTGGACTTGCCCGCGCCGTTGGGGCCGAGGATGGCCACCACCTCGCCGGCGTCCGCGCGGAAGTGCGCGTTCCAGAGGATCTGGTAGTCCCCGTACAGCACGTCGAGACCGCGAGCCTCAAGCATGCCAGGGCTCACGCGCGGTGGTAGGCCTGCCCGAGGTACGCCTCGATGACCCGCGGGTCGCGCGCCACCACCTGCGGAGGTCCCGTCGCGATGACCTCCCCCAGATGCAGTGCCACGATGCGCTGGGAGATGTCCATGATGACGCGCATGTTGTGCTCGATCACCACGAGCGCCATGCCCTCGGCGTGCAGCCGGCGGACCAGATCCACGAGGCCGGGGATGCTTCCCTGGTCCACGCCGCCCGTGACCTCGTCCAGGAGGAGGAGGCGCGGCCGCGTGGCGAGTGCCCGCGCCAGCTCCAGACGCTTGCGCTGGCCCGTGGAGAGGACGCGGGCATGGGCGTCTTCCTTGCCTGCGAGCCCCACCGATCCCAGCCCGCTGATGGCCCGCTCGCGCGCCTCGGCCGGATCGGCCGTCCGCTGGAAGGCGCCCACCATCACGTTCTCGAGCGCCGTCATATGGGCGAAGGGACGCAGCTTCTGGAAGGTGCGGGCAACGCCCTGGCGGCTCACCTGGTCGGGACGCATCCCCGTGACCGGCCGGCCGTCGAGCAGCACGGACCCGGCGTCGGGAGCCAGGAAACCGGTGATGAGGTCGAAGAGCGTGGACTTGCCGGCGCCATTCGGCCCGATGATGCCCACCAGCTCCCCGGGCCCGACGTCGAAGGAGACGTCCTTGTTGGCGGTGAGTCCGCCGAAGCGCTTCGTCACGCCGCGCACCTCGAGCAGGCTCATCTATCCCGTGCGCCGGCGGCCGCGCTGGGCCAGCGCCATGATGCCGCCCGGCTGGATCACGGAGACCAGGACGATGAGCGCGCCGAAGACGAGGAGGTCGATGGCCTTGCCTGTGCCGCCGAGGTAAATCCGCGTCCCCTCGCTGAGCGGCACCAGGATGGCGGCGCCGATCACCGGCCCCCACAGCGTGCCCACGCCGCCCAGCACCGCGACGAGGCAGATCAGGATCGAGAGCGAGAGCGGCAGCACCGACTCGGGATCGATGAAGAGGATGTACTGGGCGTAGAAGCTCCCCCCCAGCGCGGTGAGCCCCGCCGAGAGCGCCATGGCGCGCTGCTTGTAGCGGGCGACGGGGATGCCGAGGCTTGCCGCGGCGTCCTGGTCCTCGCGGATGGCGCGGAAGTAGTAGCCGCTCCGCGAGCGCGTGATCCGCTGGGTGATCCAGAGCGCCAGCAGGAGAAAGCCCAGCGCGATGTAGTAGTAGGTCTGCTTGCTCTCGTGGAACTGGAAGTTGAGAAAGGAGTCGGGGCGCTTGATGGGCACGAAGAGACCGCGGGCCCCGCCCACCCAGTTCCAGTTGATCATGAGCGTCTGGACGATCTCGCCCACGGCGATGGTGGCGATGGCGAAGTAGTGACCGCGGAGCCGGAACACCGGGTAGCCGATCAGCTGTGAGAGCGCGACCGCCACGAGCGCCCCCGCGAGCATCCCGATCCACGGGGTGAGCCCGAACTCCTTGACCAGCACGCTGGAGGTGTAGGCGCCCGTGCCGAAGAACACCGCGTGGCCCAGGGAGATCTGGCCGCAGTAGCCCGCCAGCAGGTTCCAGGCCTGGGCCAGCATGGCGTAGAGGAAGATCATGATCATCACGTGGCGCGGGAAGGGGAGCGTGAAGACCAGCGGGAAGGCGAGCAGCGCGCCGAGCGCCAGGAGCCCGGCTGCGAGCTTGAGCGGGCTCCGCATCAGAAGCGGCCGAAGAGGCCCTGGGGCCGCATGAGCACGACCACCAGGTAGATGACGAAGACCGCCACGTACTTGAGCGCGGGGGCGATCAGGAGCCCCCCCAACACCTCCACGAGCCCCACGATCACCCCCGCCGCGAGGGTGCCCGGCACGTTGCCGAAGCCGCCCAGCGCCACCGCCACGTAGGCCAGCAGCGAGAAGGTCGCGCCCACGTCGGGGAAGACGTAGAAGAAGATTGTGAGGAGGGCGCCCGCCACCCCGACGCAGGCCGCGCCGATCCCCCAGCCCAGCGCGAACATCCGCTCCGTGTGGATGCCCATCAGCGAGGCCGCCTGCTTGTCCTGGGCGGTGGCCTGCAGCGCGAGCCCCGTCTCCGTTTTCCGGATGAACCAGTAGAGGAAGCCGAAGGCCACGAGGGCCCCCAGGCTCGCCACGAGCTGCGGCATGCCGATGAACAGTCCCCCGAGCGAGATGCGCCCCTGCACCAGCGGGTTCTTCACGAGCTGGAAATCCGCCCCCCAGAGCGCCTGGGCGGCCGAGCGCAGGAAAACCGCCAGGCCGAAGGTGGCGAAGATCTGGGCCAGCATGGGCGCGCCGAGGATCCAGCGGATGATGCCGTGATAGGTGGCGACGCCGGCGAGGAAGAGGAGCCCCACCGTGAGGGGCAGGGAGATCAGCGGGTCGAGCCGCCACAGTGACCAGGCCCAGAAGGTGGAGAACATGGCGAGCATGAGGAACTCGCCGTGGGCGAAGTTCACGATCTCCATGAGGCCGAAGATGAGGGAGAGCCCGGCGGCAATGAGGGCGTAGATGCACCCCATGAGCAGCCCGCCGATGATTCCCTGGAGGAGCACCTCGACGGTCATCGGCGGCTACTGTACCATGCTCCCCCGTGCCATTCGCCGCGCCTCTCCTCCCCGGGACGCTTCCCCGGGACGCTGATGCAGCGCGACCAGCGCTTCCACCCCTGGGACGAGGTGGACCCGGAGTACGGAAGTCTGCTCAGGCCTGCCGTGCAGGCGGGAGGGGAGGCGCTGCCCTATGCGGCCCGGGTCGAGCGCCGTGGCCTCCGCCCCGCGAGGCGCCTGCCGCTGCTGCTATAGGTGGAGCGAGAGCACCGGGGGCGCCTTCAACACCCGTGGGGTATCGAGGCATCGAGGTCGAGGAGGCGTGCCCCCGGCGCCCTCCGGAGTTACTTGCGATCCTTCCAGGTCGCCAGCGGATACGTCACGTCGGCCGCCGCCAGCTCGAAGGGGTAGATTGTCGCGTAGGCGCCCTTCTGCACCTGCTGGAGGATGGCGCGCACGCCCGTGTTCTGCCCCTTCTCGTCGAACTTGACGCCGCTCCACGGCATGATGAGCTGATCGGGCGGGATGTTCGTCGCCACCAGCGCCTTGCGGACCTCCTCGGGATTCACGCTCTTCGCGCGGTTGATGGCGTCGGCGAGCGTGATGAAGCCCGTGAAGGCGCGGGCCGGCACGTCCGAGATGTCGCGGCCGCCCGGGTTGTCCTTCAGCTTCTTGAAGGCCTCGTTGACCTGGCGGATCATGGGTTTCTTGGAAGCCATGTCCAGCGCGAACGGGGCCCGGGTGATGTGCCCCTCGACGTCCTTGCCCATCTCGGTGACGAAGGTGGGGTCGGTCCAGCCCGCGTTCTGGGCGAGGAGGAGCTTCGGGTTGTAGTCGAGGTTCTTCGCCGTCTTGACGAAGAGGATCGCGTCCGAGGTGTACGAGGTCGGGAGGAACACGTCCGGGTTGGCCGCCTTGAGCTTGCCCACCTCGGCGTCGAGGTTTGTGGTCTTGGCGCGGTAGGCCATCTTCACCGTCACCTCGTAGCCGTACTTCTTCGCCAGCTCCCTCATCACCTTGCCGCTGTCCACGCCGAAGAGCGTGTCCTCGTAGGTGATGCCCAGGGTCTTGAGCTTCATCCCCCGCTTCTTCTCGAGGTCCCGGAAGAAGTCGAACATGACCTGGGTGAAGTGTTCGTCGTGCGGGGAGGTCCGGAAGAACCACTTGAAGCCGCGGCGGGTCAGTCCCGGGGAGGAGGACTCGGGGTTGAGGAAGGGGATCCCGAATCGCTCGGCGACCTGGCTCGCCGTCGCCGTCACGGCGCTGTGCCACGAGCCGACCAGCGCGTGGACCTTCTCCTGGGTGATGAGGCGCTCGGCCTCGGCCTGGCCCACATCGGGCTTGCCCTGGTGGTCCGTGAAGATCAGCCGGATCTTGGCGCCCTTGAGCCCCGGCATCCCTCTGAGCCGCTGGTAGAAGGGGAACGCGATGTCCGCCTCCCCGTTGGCGATGTCGCGCGCCAGCTCGAAGACGGCTTTGTTGTCCACACCGGCCTGGGCCGCCGGGCCCGACATCGGGTAGATGACGCCGATGACGACCTCCTTGGGCTGGGCGGTGGCGGGAACGGCTGCGAGCCCGAGCAGCAGTACGAGGGAGCACGCGATCCGCAACGGTTTCATGGGAACCTCCTGGTGAGACGTGTCGTGGGGTTTGCGGGGGAATTCTATCGGCCGGTGCAGGGAGATGTCAAGGCGCGCGGGTGACGTAGCCCGCCTCGGCATCGCGCCGGGCCAGCTCGGGATCCCGCTGCGCCGGCTCGCCGTAGCCGCCGCCCCCGGGCAGCCGGATCTCGACGCGCGTCTCGGGCCCGAGGATCTGCTCGGCCTTCGGATTGTCCGGCCGCCCGCCATTGATCCACACTTCGCCGGGTGCGCCCGCGCCGGCCGCGAAGAAGCCCTGGGCGGCAGTCCGTGTCCGGTCGCAGAGGATCGAGCAGACGAACGGCTCGCGCGTCCTGACCCTGAACGCGATCGTCTGCCCCAGGCCGCCCCGGTACTTTCCCCGGCCGCCGGAATCGGGCCTGAGCTCCTTCTTCTCGACGAGGAGCGGGGAGAGGGACTCGATGACCTCCACGGGCGTGCCGAGGACGCCCGAGGGGAAGGCCGTGGCCGAGAGCCCGTCCTTCGTCGCGCGGGCCCCGGTCCCGCCGGAGGTGAAGAAGATGTACGTGAACGGCGCCCCGCTCAGGTCCTTGCCGGCGACCTGGACCCCCCAGATGTTGGCCGAGCCCTCGGCCATGACGCGATCGGGGAGCGCCTGGGCGAGGGCGCCCGCCACCGCGTGGGGGAGGAAGTGGCCCACCACGTGGCGCGCGGCCACCGGCGCCGGGTGCCGCGCGTTCAGGATGGAGCCTTCGGGAGCGATGATCCGGAGCGGGCGGAAGGCGCCTTCGTTGTTGGGGACATCCGGGCTCACGATCACCTTGACGCCGTAGGTGGTGTAGGCCTGGGTGTAGTTCAG
>JACOVB010000221.1 GCA_016177555.1 Candidatus Rokuibacteriota bacterium | reverse complement strand
GTCGAGGGTCGCCAGCATCTTGGCCGCCAGCACGGGGTGACGGTGGGGCAGCACGAGGATCGTCGTCCCCAGCCGGACGCGCTCGGTCACGCCGGCGACGAGGGCCAGCGTGGTGAGGGGCTCGAGGAAATTGGCGTCGGCCGGCAGGAGGAACTGCCCGGTCTCGCTGTACGGGTAGCGGGAGCGGATCGCGTGCGGGAGCGCCACGTGGTCGCTGGCCCAGAGGGAGTCATAGCCGAGCGCCTCCATGCGCCGCGCGAAGGCGAGCACGCTGTCGCGAGTGGCGATGGGGCCGAAGACGGGGAGGTGGCAGCCGAAATCCATGGCGCTACTCGCGGTGGCCGCCGGAGGCGTACAGGAGCCGGCCACCGAGCTCGCTGCCGGCGATCATCTGCCCGAGGCGCGAGCGCTGGATCTTCCCGCTGGAGGTCTTCGGGATCGTGCTGGGTTGCACCAGCAGCACCTTGGCGGGACGGTGGCCGCGGCCGTGGTGGACGCGCTGCACGATCTCGCGGACGAGGCCTGACAGGCTCTCGTGGTCGGCGATCCCCTCCCGCACCTCGGCCACCACGTGGAGGCGCTGCGTCCCGAGCCGATCGCTCTCGATCCCCACCGCGGCAGAGTAGCGCACCCCGGGCACGTCGTCCACGATCTCCTCGATATCCACGGGGATGATGTTCTCGCCGGCGAGAAGGATGAGGTCTTTCAGGCGGCCCGTGATGAAGAGGTAGCCCTCGCCGTCCACGAAGCCGAGATCCCCGGTGCGCAGCCAGCCGTCCGGGGCGAGCACTTGCCGCGTGGCCTCGGGGTTGTTGTAGTAGCCCTGCATCACCCCCGGGCTCCGTACGCAGATCTCCCCCTCGACGTCGGCGCCCAGGACCTGGCTCTCCTGCATGATGCGGACGGAGACGCCGCGGCATGGCTGCCCCACGGACATGAAGCGGCCGGAGCGGTCGGAACGGAGGGGGACGGCGCGCGACCAGATGGCGACGGCCAGCGTGGCCTCGGCCAGCCCATACGCCGGCGTGATCACGTTACGCACACCGAACTTCTCCTCGAAGGAGTGGATGGTGCTGAGTCGCACCGGCTCGGCCCCGGACATCGCCTGCTTCAGGGATGACAGGTCGAGGCCGCTGGTGTCGTGGATGTTGCGCACACAGTTCCGGTATCCGAAGTCGGGAGAGACGGTGAACGTGGCCCGCACCCGGGTGATCAGCTCCAGCCAGTGGCGCGGGTTCCTGAGATCGGGCGGCAGGAGGTAGAGCGGCGAGCCCGTGGTCGGCGGCGTGAAGGCGCAGCCGATGAGCCCCATGTCGTGGTAGAGCGGCAGCCACGACACCACGACGTCGTCGCGCGTGAGCTGGGCGGCCTCGGCCATGAACTCCACCGTGCGGCAGACGTTGGCGTGGCTGAGGACCACTCCGCGGGGATGCCCGGTGCTGCCGGAGGTGTACTGGATGAAGGCGATGTCCTCCTCGCGCGCCGTCGGCAGGACGGGGAGGGGCGCATCCGTCTCCAGATCGGAGGGCTCGAGGATCGCGCGCACGTTTCCGGCGCCGGCGCCCGCCTCCTCCACGCCCTGCCGGAACCAGCCGATCGTGACGACGACCTTCGCCTCGGAGTCGCGGAAGATGTTGGCGGTGCCCTCCACGCCCATCGTGGGGTAGAGCGGCACGGGGATCGCGCCCAGCCTGAGCGCGCCGAAGAACGTGTAGAAGAACTCGGCGCAGGTCGGGTAGATCAGGCAGACCTTGTCCCCACGCTCCACACCGAACCGCGCGAGGCCTGCCGCGTGGCGCGCGCTTTCGCGCCAGAGCGCACCGTAGGTGATGGCCTCGTCGAAGAGGTGGAAGTACGGGGTCTCGGGATCGGCGGCGGCCCGCAACCCGATCAGCTCGGTGAGGGTCGAGGCCTTGATCATCCAGGGATCCTCGGGGAGATGCCGGTGGCGGCGGGGGCGATCATCGTCAGGGGGTCATTCTATCCCAACTAGCGCTCGATCAGGATGCGGTCGAAGGTCTCCGCGTACGTGTAGCCCTTGAGCCGACCGAAGCGGGCGGCCCGGTCGCGCACGCGCGCCTCCACGGCGACCATGTCCTGGATCTGGCTGGCGTGGCAGGCCAGGGCCTTGAACTTCAGGTCGATGGTGTCGGAGATGTCCACGACCACCTCGGGGTTTTCCCACCACATGAGGTGGACCTCCTTCACCTTGTGCGGCTCGAGCCCCTGGGCGAGAAGCTCGGGGAAGGCCATGTGATCCCGCGCGAGCGGGTAGACGACGTCGAGGACGAGCCCTGCGGTGATGCGGTGGTCGCGGTGCGAGGCGAAGAGGTTCTTGGTGCGGTGCGGGTTCTGCGTGATGATCAGGTCCGGGCGGTGGCGGCGGATCGCGGCGGTCACGGCCATGCGCGACTGGTGCGTGTCCTCCAGCTCGCCGTCTGGAAAGCCGAGGAAGTCCACCGTCTCGACGCCGAGGACGCGCGCGGCCGCGCGCTGCTCCTCCGCGCGGATCTTCACGAGTCGGTCCGGGGTCATCGCGCGGTCGCCCGATCCCTTGCTGCCGTCCGTGACGATGCAGTAGGTGACCTGCTTGCCTTCCTTGGCGAGCCGGGCGACCGTGCCGCCGGCGCCGAACTCGGAGTCGTCCGGGTGGGCCGTGATCACCATCACACGCTGGATGCGCTCAGCCATGAGTTCTCCTTTAGCTCAGCTATAATGCGGGCCGTGGCGAAGAAAGCAAGCGCGGCATGAGCATATCACCCCATGCGCGCCGCGAGCCGTCCTCGACGCCTTCGACCTCGATCACGCACCTCCGCGCCGCCGGCGTCATCCTCGTCCTCCTGCTCGCGGCGTTCCCGCTGCTCGCGATGCTGCCGAATGACGTGGCCGGCATCCGGGTCGCGGGGCTGTCCATTCTCTGGTGGTACGGGGGCGTGCTGGCGCCGCTGGCCGCAACGGCGGTGGCGACGCTGGCCGGCGGGCGTGGCGCCGCGGAGACCCCGTTCTCGCCCGATGCGCCGGCGGCGGGAGCGTCGAGCGCTCGGCCGCCGGATCTCTCCTGATGGGCGCGCCGGGCCTGCTGGCCGTCTGGCTCACGCCCGCGGTGTGGCTCACGCTGCCGGCGCTGATCCTCGCCGGCGGTCCCGATGGCCTCTGGGTCGGGTTCGCGGCCGTGGTGGCGCCACTCGTCGCCGTGCTTGCACGAGTGAGGCAGGGGC
>JACOVB010000220.1 GCA_016177555.1 Candidatus Rokuibacteriota bacterium | reverse complement strand
GGGAAAATGGTCGGGGCGACTGGATTTGAACCAGCGACCTCCTGCTCCCGAAGCAGGCGCGCTACCAAGCTGCGCTACGCCCCGACCTCGCATGGCACCGCTCGACCTCCGCTCCTCAGGTCTGCCACGCGTACTTCCCGATGAGCTTCACGAACACGCATCCCGAGTCGTCGGTGACGCGCATCTCGCCCCGCACCTTCTCGATCACCTGCAGCCGCTGGGTATCGGCCTCGCCCACCGGCATCACCATGCGCCCGCCCTCGGCCAGCTGCTCGAACAGCGGAGGCGGCACCGACGGCCCGCCGGCGGCGACGAGGATCCGGTCGAAGGGCGCCTCGTCAGGCCACCCGAAGGTTCCGTTCGCCGTGCGCACCCACACATTCGTGTACGCGAGGGCCTCGAGCGTCTGCCGCGCGCGCGCCGCGAGTCGCGGGAGGCGCTCCACGGTGCACACACGGCTCGCGCACTCCGCGAGCACGGCCGCCTGATAGCCGGACCCCGTCCCGATCTCGAGCACCTTCTCCACGCCGACGAGCTTCAAGAGCTCGGTCATCCGTCCCACGATGAACGGCTGGGAGATGGTCTGTCCTTCGCCGATCGGGAGAGGGTGATCCCCGTAGGCCCGCTCCCGCAGCGCCTCGTCCACGAACAGGTGCCGCGGCACCCGGCGCATGGCGGCCAGCACGCGGGGATCGGTGATGCCGCGCGCGACGAGCTGCTGCTCGACCATCTTCTCACGCTCGCGGGTGAAGCGCTCGCGAGAAGCGACAACCTCGTTGCGGCCGGTCACCGGGTCCGCTTCTTCAGGAGGGCGTTGAGACCGCCCTCCCAGCTCGCCAGGCCGCGGAGCGCCCCATGGTGGGTCAGGTCGAGGTGCAGCGGCGTCACCGACGCCCACCCATTGTGCACCGCGGCGATATCCGATTCCTCGTCCTCCTCCCACGTGGGTGGCCCCGCGCCGATCCAGTAGTACGGGCGTCCCCGGGGATCCACCTCGCGGACGGCCTTGGCGCTGTACACTCGCCGTCCCAGCCGCGTCATGCGAACGCCCGCGAGCGTGCCGGGCGGCACGTTCACGTTGAGAAGCGTCTGCGCCGGCAGGCCCTCGACCAGCAGCCGCGCCGCCACGGCGCGGGCGACCTCCGCCGCCCTGTCGAAACCGCTACCGTCGGGGTCCACCCGGGACACCGCCATGGAGGCCACGCCGAGCAACGTCCCCTCCATGGCCGCAGAGACGGTGCCCGAGTACGTGACATCGTCGCCGAGGTTGGCTCCGTGGTTGATCCCGGAGGCCACCAGCACGGGCGCCTCCGGGAGGAGGCCGAGAACGCCCAGGTTCACGCAATCCGACGGCGTCCCGTTCACCGCGAACCGCCGCTCGGCGAGCTGATCGACACGGAGCGGACGGTGAAGGGTGAGGGCGTGCCCGACGGCGCTCTGCTCGCGATCCGGGGCCACCACGTACACCTCACCGAGATCCTCGAGGGCGGCAGCCAACGCCTGGAGCCCCGCGGCGTGAATCCCGTCATCGTTGGTGACCAGGATCACGCCTGGCATGTACTCCTCCCACCCCCAAAAACGCCAGCGAGCAGATCCAGGAATCTGCCCTTGACTGCCGATGGAATTGGTCGGGGCGACTGGATTTGAACCAGCGACCCCTTGACCCCCAGTCAAGTGCGCTACCGGGCTGCGCCACGCCCCGACCCACGTGCATTGTACGGAGAGAGGGCTTGAAACTCAAGGCACCCGCTCACTTCCGGTCGTTCGCGAGCCGCTCCCTGAGCGCCCGCAGCCGGCTCCGGAGGCGGCGAAGCGTGTCCTCCAGCGCCGCCCCCTTGAGCCCGAGATCCATCTGGGCCGTTCCGCGCGACTCGGCCAGGAGGCGCTTCTTGGCGCCCTCGAGCGTGAGGCGCTCCTGGTACAGGAGGGTCTTGATGCGGAGCACGAGCTCGACGTCGCGCTTGCGGTACAGGCGCTGTCCCGCCGGATTCTTCTTGGGGTGGAGCAGCTTGAACTCGGACTCCCAGTAGCGCAGCACGTACGCGGGGATATCCGTGATCGACTCGACCTCGCCGATGCGGTAGTAGAGCTTCTCCGGGATCACCTGGGTCACATGTGCCCCGCGCTAGTGGTTGAGCCGCAGCTTGAGCCCCTTGCTCGGCTTGAACGTGAGCACCTTCCGCGCCGTGATCTCGATGCTGTCCCCGGTCTGCGGGTTCCGCCCGCGGCGGGACGCCTTGCGGCGGATCCGGAAGTGCCCGAACCCGACGATCTTGACGTCCTCCCCCCGCTCGAAGCAGTTGAAGATGATGTCGAAGAGCGATTCGACCACCGAGGCCGACTGTCGCTTCGACAGCCCGTGGGCTGCCACCGCGTTGATCAGGTCATTCTTCGTCGTTGCCCTCACCTCCCCTCGCCTGTGACCGAGTCCTGGACCCACTGAACGTAGGCGGGCGACCCGGCCTCGACTGTCAGGGCCAGCACCTCGGGTACCGAGTACGGGTGCAGCTCCAGGACGCGTTGCTCGAGCGCCGCGTAGCGGCGGCTCTCGGTCTTGATGACCAGCAACGCCTCTGCCGCTTCCTCCCGCTTGCCTTCCCACGCGAAGATCGACGTGATGCCGGGCACCACGTTCACGCACGCCGCGAGCCGCTCGTCCACGAGCGCCCGGCCCAGCGTGAGCGCAGCGTCCGTGGACGGCGCGGTCACCAGGACGACGAGCGGGCTCACCTGGGTCCGCCCTGGGTCACGAAGGCCGGGAGGCCGCGCGCGTGCATGTCCTTGCGCCCGGCGTCGGCGGCGGCTCGACTCGGATAGTCGCCGACCCGGACGAGGTGCTCCGTCCTGGGCGCCACGTCCCCGACGCGGCGAATCTTCACGCTGAGCCCTTCGGCCGCGAGGCGGCGCGAGAGGGCCACCGCCTCGCGCAGGTCGAGCGCGGGCCTGACGGCCACCACGGCGCCTGCTTGCTGGGCTGTGCCACTGCCCCGAAGCGCCGCGGTCACCGCCTCCACGCTCGCCCCGTTGACGACCACCTCGTGACGGCTGCCCACTGCGGAGGAGCCGCGGCTGACCTTCACCACCTGGACCGGCACCTTCTGCGCTCTGAGGGTGTTCGCCAGCCGCTCCGCGTTCGTTGCGTCCTGGAAAACCCCGACCTGCACCCAGTACCTGCCGGTGCCGGCCGGGGCCGGCGCTGAGGCGTCACGCGAGCCCGCCTTGGCCGCTGGCTTCCGCGGCTCGACCGTCGGCCCTTTCGACGTGGGCGCCGACGGCGCGCTGTCCTGCCGGGGCCTGGTCTGTGCCGCGGCCGCCGGTGGCCGCTCGACCGGTGGAACGGGCTGGATCGATTCGGTCTTGCCAGGGGCCGGTGCCGGCGCGGCCGGCGACTCTGCCTTCGAGCTCATCGCAGGGATTGCGGTTGGCGCCTGTGCGGGTGGGGGTATCACCTTCGCGCCCGGGCGCTCGACGGGCGGTGTGCCGTCCAGCCAGCGGAGCACGTACGGCACGGAGACCGCGAGAATCACCGCCAGCGCCCCGAGCACGAAGAGCGCGCGGAGCCACCCGGAGGCGAGAAGGCTCCGCGGAGAGAACCGCCCGGGTTCGTCGTCGTCGAGGTACTCGTCTCGGTGTGGGCTCACGCTGGCGAAATGGTAGCACAGAGCCACGGCCTGTAAATCAATTTTCCTCAGCGTTCTGGCTAGTTAGGGGCTGTCAGCTAAGAGAGCTGCACGCCCCGAGGGATCTCTCTGGCCGGGTGGGCGGTCGGGGCTACCTTCGGGCGGAGCCGGACGACCGCCCCGCCGGCTTCCCGCCGCTCTTGCGGAAGAGGATGCGCACCGGAGATCCCGCGAACGCGTGGGCGTGCCGCAGGGAGTTGACGAGGTACCGCTCATAGGAGAAGTGGATCTTGTCGGGCAGGTTCACGCGCAGCGCGAAGGTGGGCGGAGAGACCGCCACCTGCTGGGCCGACTGAATCCGCAGCGGAACGCCGCGCGAGGACATGGGCCGTCGCTCGACCGCGGTGCGGAAGATGGTCAGGAGCTCGCCCGGCTGGAGGCGGCGCTGCGCCTCGGCCGCCACCCTGTCCACCAGGTCGAACAGCTCGCCGAGCCCGGCCCCCTCGAGCGCGGAGGTGAAGCAAACGGGTGCGTAGTCGAGGAACGGGAGGCGATCGTAGATCTGCCCCACGATGTCGGCCTTCTGCACCGAGCCCCGCGGCACGAGATCCCACTTGTTGACCGCGACCACGAGGGCCCGTCCCGCGTCATGGGCGTAGCCCGCGATGTGGGCATCCTGTGCCGTCACGCCTTCGGAGGCGTCGAGGACGAGAACCGCCACCTGACACCGCTCCAGGCTCTTGAGCGCCATCACCACGGAGAGTTTCTCGAGGGGCTCGGAGACGCGGCCCTTCCGGCGGATGCCGGCCGTGTCGACGAGCACGTAGGGACGGTCGCGGAACGTGAACGGTGTGTCGACCGAGTCGCGCGTGGTCCCGGGCGCCTCGTGGACCAGCACCCGGTGGTGGCCGAGCACGGCGTTCACGAGGGAGGACTTGCCCACGTTGGGCCGTCCCACGATGGCGACGCGCGGCCCCCCGCCTTCTGGTGCAGCCACGGGGACGGGCGCGGTCTCCCGGATCGCCTCGAGGAGCTCGGCCACGCCGCGCCCGTGCTCGGCGGAGATGGGCAGCACCTGCCCGAAGCCGAGGCGGTAGCACTCGCCCAGCGCCGCCTCCTGCCCCGCGCCGTCGATCTTGTTCGCGGCCACGACCACCGGGCGCTGACTCCGGCGCAGCGTGGCGGCGATCTCCGTCTCGAGGGGGGTGAGTCCCTGGCGGGCATCGACGACGAACACGATCGCGTCCGCCTCGGCGATGGCGACCATGATCTGTTCCCTCACGGCGGTCATGATGTCCGAGGTGATGCCGGGCTCGAAGCCCCCCGTGTCCACCACGGTGGCCTGCCAGCGCTCGAACGTGACGGTCCCGTACAGGCGATCACGCGTCACGCCGGGCACGTCGCGGACCAGCGACTGACGCCGGCCGACCAGGCGGTTGAAGAGCGTGGACTTGCCCACATTGGGCCGTCCCACGATGGCGATGATCGGGCGAATCACCTGGCCCCCGCCGTGGCGACGAGAGCGGCCAGGAGGGCTCCCGGGGAGGCCTCCACCGCCGTGACAGGCACCCCGAGCGAGGCCGCGAGGTCGGCCGGCGTCAGGTCGTCGAGGAACACTCCGGCGCTGTCACGGAGGGCCACCGCGGGAACCAGGACCTCTTCCCCGAGCGGACCGGCAGCGAGTTGCGCCTGGATGTCGCGCCCGGTGAGGAGGCCGGTCACCTCGATGGTGCCGCCAAACCACTCGTTCCGGACGGCCACGACCGTCGCCGCCAGCCCCTTCACGCTGACCCGTCGAAGGAGCGCGCGCATGCGAGGAGCGAACATCTCCCCCGTCACCACGGTGACCCGGCGTTCGCGGCCCAGGTCCGATGGCAGGCCGGGGAGCAACCGAGCGAAGCCGTCCTCGAAGCGGCGCACCAGCCCGATGCCATCCTCGGCAATGGCGAAGCCCTCGTAGGCCGGTGCCGCGGGGAGTGGCATCCCGCTCTGCAGGTAGACCTCGTCGGAGGCCCAGACGAAGCGGCTCCCGAGTCGAGCGAGGCAGTCGCGCTGCCAGCCCTGGATGGTCTGGACGAGTGCCCGCGCCTCATCCGCGGTGAGCGCCCGCAGCCGCGGCAGTCGCCCGCGGTGTTTCGTGAGGCCCACCGGGACCACGGCCATCGTGGCGACGGCCGGGAACAGCGCCGACAGCTCGCGAAAGGAGCGAGCGAGGTGCTCGCCGTCGTTCCAGCCGGGGCACAGGACGATCTGGGCGTGCATGCGGATGCCGCTCCGCGCGAGGCGCTCCATGAGCGGCAGCAGATCGCGTTTCACTCGTGGCTGCCCGAGCATCTGGTGGCGCAGCTCCATGTCGGTCGCGTGCACGGATACGTACAGCGGCGACAGCCGCTGCTCCTCGATGCGGCGGAGGTCCGGCTCCTCGAGGTCCGTCAGGGTGATGTAGTTGCCGTGGAGAAACGACAGCCGGAAGTCGTCGTCCTTCACGTAGAGACTCTTGCGCATGCCCCGCGGCAGCTGGTGGATGAAGCAGAAGACACACGTATTCGCGCAGGTGGAGATCTCCCCCGGCCGGGGCGCCAGGAGCTCGAGCCCGAGGTCCGGGCCCCGCCGCTCGAGCCGTGCGGCGACCGCCTGACCCTGCCGGTCGAGGGTGAGCGTGAGCCGCTCCTCGCCACTCTGGTAGTGGAAGTCGATGACATCGCGGAGGAGATGGCCGTTGATGGCGACGATGCGGTCGCCGGGGCGAAGCCCGGCACGCGCCGCCGGTGTCTGCGCGCGTACCGCCGCCACCACCACGCCCGCGGGGGCGTCGACCGCTGTCTTCGGCACCCCTCAGCTCCGGCCGATCACACCCGGCGGCGGGTTGATCTGCTTGAGCCCCTGGATGAGGTACTGGAGCCCCGAGGCCACGGTCAGCACCGCCGCAGCCCAGGCGAAGGCTTTCGGGACGATGGGCACGTCGAAATAGAAGAAGAGCATGGCCGCCAGGACCGTCGCCATCTGGAAGACGGTGGAGGCCTTGCCGAGCCACGTGGGCGCTGGCTGGATGGTGCCCCCCGAGATGTGGATCACCAGCACCCCGCCGGTGAGAATGAGATCGCGGCTCACGACCACGGCCGTGATCCAGAACGGGATGACCCGCAGATAGGCCAGCGTGACGAACGCCGAGGTGAGCAGGAGCTTGTCAGCGACCGGATCGAGAAATGCGCCCAGCCGGGTCTTCTGGCCGTGGGTGCGCGCGATGTAGCCGTCGAGCAAGTCGGTGAGGCTCGCCAGGCAGAACACCACGAACGCCGCGGTGGCCCGCCGGTACACCAGCAGGGTCACGAAGACGGGGATCAGCAGGATGCGCAGTGTGGTGAGCCAGTTTGCGAGTCCCATGGGATCGAGGGGGCTGCTGCCGCCTGATTGTAGCACCGGCCCTCGGCCGGCCGGCGGGAAAGCGCCTCGGGATTCGGCTGCCCTCAGCCGGCGTCGCGGTAGGGCTCGAGCGGGCCGAGCAGACGCGGCGGCAGCTCGACCTCGATCCGGATGCCGTCGGGCTCGTCGGAGCGCGCCAGGACGCGCCCGCGATCGTAACAGACCGACAGGGCCAGGCCATCCCGGTAGGGGATCCGCAAGACCGCCCGCTCCACCCGGCCGCGCAGCGCGCTGTCGATTCGATCCAGCAGGCGATCCATCCCCGCGCCGGTGTGCGCCGAGATGGGGACGCCGTCGAAGCGCTTGACCAGCATCCGCGGCGGCGCGCCGCCTTCCAGCTTATCGATCTTGTTCAGCGCCACGACGGTCGGGCGGCCCACCAGCCCCAGCTCGGCCAGGAGGCTCTCCACCGCCGCTGCCTGCTCCTCGAGACCCGGATGGCTCGCATCCAGCACGTGGACGAGCAGGTCGGCTTGCTCCAGCTCCTCGAGCGTGGCCTTGAATGCCTCCACGAGCTGATGCGGCAGCTTCCGGATGAACCCGACAGTGTCGGTGAGGATGAACGGCGAGTGCTCCCCGCCGGCGACGAGCCGGGCCGTGGGGTCGAGGGTGACGAAGAGCTGGTCAGCCGCCGGCCGGCCGGCGCCCGTGAGCCGGTTGAGGAGCGTGGTCTTCCCTGAATTGGTGTACCCGACGAGCGCCACCACCGAGAACCCCGTCGCCTTCCTCCGCTCCCGCACGCGACGGCGGTGGGAGCGTACCCGCCGGAGCTCACCCCGGATCTTCTCGATGCGGTGGCGGATGATGCGCCGGTCGGACTCGAGCTGCGTCTCCCCTGGGCCTCGGGTTCCGATCCCGCCGCCGAGCCGCTCCAGGTGCTTCCACTGCCTCACGAGCCGCGGCAGCAGGTACGATAGCTGCGCCAGCTCCACCTGGAGCTTGCCCTCCATGCTGCGGGCCCGCTGGGCGAAGAGGTCGAGGATGAGAGCGGTCCGGTCAATGACCTTGAGGCCCAGCGACCCCCCGAGGTTCCGCTCCTGAACGGGAGACAGCGGGTCGTCGGAGATCATGAGGTCGGCACCGTGCTGGCGCGACCATTCCCGGAGATCCTCCACCTTTCCCTTGCCGAAGTACAGTGCCGGTGTCGGCGCCTTCCGCTCTTGCGTGACGCGACCCACCACCTCTGCCCCGGCCGACTCCGCCAGCCGCTCCAGCTCGTCCAGTGACTCCTCCACCTCGAAGCGCCGCTGGGTCGGGAGCCGGACGGCGCCCAGCACGGCTTTCTCGCGTCCGGTCACTCGATCAGTCCCTCCTTCGTCAGCTGCTGCGCGATGGCGTCGGCGGCTCCGTCGAGCCCACCGAGCGCGTCCACGTTGATCCACCGGATCTCCGGGTCCCGGGCGAACCACGTCATCTGCCGCTTCGCGTAGCGCCCGGTGTCGCGGATCATGAGACGGATCGCGTCCGCCTCCGGCATCCGTCCCCTGACCACCGCGCAGAAGTGGCGGTAGCCGATGCCGCCCATGGCCGGAAGCGTCTCGGCGAAGCCGGCGGTGAGGAGCCGTCTCACCTCCTCGATCATCCCACGGGCGACCATACCCTGCACGCGATCCGCGATCCGGCGGCGAAGGATCTCGCGCGGCTGGCAGAGGCCCACCATGACCAGCCTGAAGGGGGGAATCGCGGTCGCCCAGCTACTCACGGGGCGCCGCTCCCCGGCGCGGCCCTCCGGGCTCCCCGCGAGCGCGATCTCAAGAGCCCGGATGACACGCACGCGATCGTTCGGATGGAGGCGGTCGGCGGCAACGGGATCGTGCTCGCGCAGCCGCCCGTGCAGCACCGCCGAGCCCTGGGTGCGCCCCATGGACTCGAGCTCCCGCCGGAGGGCGGGGTCGGCCGCCGGCGCCGGGTCGAGTCCCTTGAGGAGGGCGCGCACGTAGAGGCCGGTGCCGCCCACCACGGCTGGCAGTCGACCCCGGCCCCGGATCTCGGCGAGGGCGCGGCGGGCGTCGTTGCGGAACCGCGCCGCGTGGTAGCGCTCGTGCGGCTCCACGACGTCGATGAGGTGGTGGGGCACCACCCGCAGCTCGTCCGGCGAAGGCTTTCCGGTGCCGACGTCCATGCCGCGGTAGACCTGGCGCGAATCGGCGCTCACCACCTCGAGCGGTATCCGGCCCGCGAGGCGCACCGCCACGGCGGTCTTGCCCACTGCCGTGGGCCCCACGATGACGAGCAAGGGGGGCTGCGGCTCGCCGCCTCGCTCCGCTCGGGGGATCTCCATGTCCGCTCGCCTCGGCGCGCGTTGCGCTTCCTCGGTCCATCGGCTCGGCTCGCCTCCGGCTGCGCCTCGCACTGCGGGCTGCGGCTCGCCACCTCGCTCCGCTCGGGGGATTTCCATATCCGCTCGCCTCGCCTCCGGCTGCGGCTCGCCCATCAACGGAACAGGGGCATGGTCCTGGTGCCGAGGGCCTCGCGGAAGCGCCGGTGCACCTCGCCGAGCGTGGCGCCGGCCTCCACGGCGGCCAGCACTGCCGGGAAGGCGTTGTCGCCGGCGCG
>JACOVB010000229.1 GCA_016177555.1 Candidatus Rokuibacteriota bacterium | reverse complement strand
TGTCGGCTCCGGCGAGGAGGTCCAGGTCGCCATCACTGACAACCAGTTCGTTCTCCAGATGCCGAATTTCCTCCTGATGGCTCGACTCATCGAGGGCACATTTCCCAACTACGAGCAGGTGGTGCCGAAGGAGCATCCGAAGCGGATCACGCTGGCGCGCGGAGCGCTGACGGCCGCGCTCCGGCGCGTGTCGGTGCTGTCCGAGGAGCGGACGAAGCCGGTGAAGTTCACGCTGACGCCCGGGGCGCTGAAGCTTTCCGCGTACCATCCGGATTTCGGCGAGGCCGAGGAGAGCATCGAGGTCGAGTACGCCGGCGAGGAGGTCACGATCGGCTTCAACTCGCGCTATGTCCTGGACGCGCTCGGAGCCCAGGAGGCCGAGCAGGTCGTGATCGAGCTGAAGGACTCGCTGAGCCCCGGCGTGGTCAAAAGCTTCGAGGAGGAAGGAGCGCTCTGTGTTATCATGCCGATGAGAATTTAGCATCGATGGAGGGGCGGGGAACGGGTGCACATCCAATGGATTAACCTCTCTGATTTCCGTAACTTCCGCAGCCTCTCGTACTCGCCGGCCTCAACGCTCAACGTCGTGACTGGGCCAAACGCCCAGGGCAAGACCAATCTCATCGAGGCGCTCTCTCTTCTTCTCGTCGGCCGCTCGTTCCGGGCCGCGAGGCCCGTGGATCTGCTCCGGTGGGACGCCGCGGGCGCGATCCTGACAGGGCAGGTGTGCCGCGGCGAGGTCACACGGCCGATCCGGCGGAGCGTCGCGCGGCGCCAGGACGGTGTGTGGGCGGTCATGGGCGAGGGGTGCCCGTGGGCGCGGGCGATCCCCTTCGGCTGGCAGGACGTGGCGGTGGTCGGGGGCGGACCGCAGGCGCGGCGTAATTTTCTCGATGGGTTCGCCGGGAAGATCTTCCCGGCCCATCTTCCCGGGCTCGGGCGCTATCGGCAGATCCTCGCGCGGCGCAATCATCTCCTGCAGGAAGGGATCGAGGGCGGCCCCGGGGAAGCCCGGATCGATCCCTGGGATCATCAGCTGGCGCGCGAGGGGATCGAGCTGCTCCATCGCCGGCGGCGGGCGCTGGCCGAGCTGGCCGACGAGGTCTCCCGGCTCTATCCTGTGCTGGCCGGTGGCGGGGCGGTTCGGCTCACGTACCAGGGAGCGATCGAGGAGGGGGTGACCGAGGCGCGCTTCGTGGAAGCCATCCGGGCGCGGCGCCGGGACGAGGTGCGTCGCGGGCAGACGCTCGTCGGGCCCCATCGCGATGATGTGGCCATCGAGATGGACGGGCGCGACATGCGGAGTTTCGGCTCCCGCGGGCAGCAACGGCTGATGGCGCTCGTGCTGAGGCTGGCCGAGGCAGGGCCCGTGGAGCGCGCGGTGGGAAGCTCCCCGGTGCTCCTTCTGGACGATGCGCTGTCGGAGCTCGATGCCGAGGTGCAGCGGAACGTCCTGAGGCATGTGGAGGCCTCGGGGCAGGTCTTCCTGACCAGCGCCGAGGGGGCGCTGCCGGTGCGGCAGGCCGCCTGGTGGGAGGTGAGAGGGGGACACGTGGACGACATGAGCCTGCAGCCGGTGCAGGGAGCCGCATGACCGGCGAGACCTATACCGCGAGCGACATCAAGGTCCTGGAAGGGCTCGAGGCCGTTCGCAAGCGGCCCGCCATGTACATCGGCGACACGAGCGCGTACGGGCTCCACCAGATCGCCTACGAGGTCGTGGACAACTCGGTGGACGAGGCGCTGGGCGGCTACTGCGACAGCATCAAGGTCATCCTGCACTCCGACAACTCCTGCTCCGTGGGCGACAACGGGCGCGGTATCCCCGTGGACCTGCACAAGGAGAGCGGCAAGTCCGCCGCGGAGGTCGTGCTCACCGTCCTGCACGCGGGCGGGAAGTTCGAGCACTCGGCGTACAAGGTCTCCGGCGGCCTCCACGGCGTCGGCGTCTCGGTGGTGAACGCGCTCAGCGAGTGGCTGGAGCTGGAGGTGCGGCGCTCCGGGCGCGCGTGGACCCAGCGATACGAGTACGGGATCCCGCAGGGCGAGCTCACGCCGGGGGAGAAGACGCAGAAGCACGGGACCATCATCCGCTTCAAGCCGGACGCCAAGATCTTCGAGGAGACGTCCTTCTCCTTCGACACCCTGTCGAATCGGCTGCGCGAGCTCGCGTTCCTGAACAAGGGGCTCAAGATCACCATCGAGGACGAGCGCGACGAGCGCAAGCACGTCTTCCAGTACAACGGCGGGATCATCGAGTTCGTCAAGCACATCAACCACAATAAGACCCCCATTCACCCGAAGGTGCTCTTCTTCGAGGGGAAGAAGGACGGCATCGAGGTAGAGGTGGCGCTCCAGTACAACGACGGATACCAGGAGAACGTGTTCTCCTTCGCCAACAACATCAACACGCGCGAGGGCGGGACGCACCTGACCGGGTTCCGGGCGGCGCTCACCGGGACGCTGTCGAGCTACGCCCAGGCCAACGGCTATCTCAAGGGCTTCAAGGGCGCGGTGTCGGGCGACGACGTGCGGGAGGGGCTGACGGCCGTGGTCTCGGTGCGGATCCCGGATCCGCAGTTCGAGGGCCAGACCAAGGCCAAGCTCGGCAACTCCGAGGTCAAGGGGCTCGTGCAGCAGATCGTCAACGACCGGCTGGCGGAAGCCTTCGAGGAAGATGCGACCACCGCGCGGAAGATCGCCGACAAGTGCGTGCGGGCCGCGCAGGCGCGGGAGGCCGCCCGGAAGGCCCGCGAGCTCACGCGCCGCGGGGGGCGCGACGACGAGGGGCTGTCGGCGAAGCTTGCGGATTGCTCGGAGCGTGAGCCCCAGTTCCGCGAGATCTTCCTGGTCGAGGGCGACTCCGCGGGCGGCTCGGCGAAGCAGGGCCGGGACCGGAAGACGCAGGCCGTGCTGCCCCTGCGCGGCAAGATCATCAACGCCGAGAAAGCCCGCTACGACAAGGTGCTCTCGCACCAGGAGATCCGGCTCCTGATCTCGGCGCTCGGGACGGGGATCGGCCCGGAGGAGTTCGCTGTCGCGAAGCTCCGGTACCACAAGGTCATCCTGATGACGGACGCGGATGTGGACGGCGCCCACATCCGCACCCTGCTCCTCACGTTCTTCTTCCGCCACATGATGCCGGTGATCGAGGCCGGCCACCTCTTCATCGCCCAGCCGCCGCTCTTCAAGGTCAAGAAGGGACGCGTCGAGAAGTATCTGATGAGCGAGCGCGAGATGGAGGAGTTCCTGCTCGCGCACTGGGTGGAGAAGGCCAGCGTGAAGGTGCCGGGCAAGGCGGCGCCCCTCAAGGAGGACACGCTGCTGGAGACGCTCCGGCGCGTGCTCGAGTTCCGGGCGCTGTTCGGCAAGTTCTGCCGCCGGGGCATCCCGCCGGCGATCCTGGACGGCCTCCTCCGGAAGAAGTTCAAGGCGACCCGGCGCGGGGTGGGCGACGCCGAGATCGCGGCGGCGATCCAGGAGGTGGCGGCGGAGCTGCCGGGCTGGGAGGCCCGCGTGGGGGGCGGGGAGAACGGCGATAGCCCGCTGATCCAGCTCGCGGGCCCGCAGGCGGCGGCGTTCAGCCCCGACCTGCTGAAGTCGCCGGACTACGCGCAGCTCTTCGAGGGCTACGAGAAGATCGCGCCGCTGCACACGGGGCCCTGCGTGGTCGTCGACGGCCCGGGCGGGCGCGAGGTCGCCACGAAGTCGCTCGACGAGCTGGTGCGCGTCGTCATGGGGCTCGCCAAGGAGGGGACGACGTTGCAGCGCTACAAGGGGCTGGGCGAGATGAACCCCGAGCAGCTCTGGGATACCACCATGAACCCGGAGACGCGCACCCTGCTCAAGGTCACCATGGAGGACGCCGTGGGCGCGGACGAGATCTTCACGGTCCTCATGGGCGACGCCGTGGAGCCCCGCCGTGAGTTCATCGAGAAGAACGCCCTGTACGTGGTCAACCTCGACATCTAGCAGGCCGCAACGACCCCATGAGCCCAGAGCGACAGACCCCGGTCCCGATCGAAGAGGAGATGCGGAAGTCGTACCTCGACTACGCCATGTCCGTCATCGTCGGGCGCGCCCTCCCCGACATCCGCGACGGGCTCAAGCCGGTCCACCGCCGCGTGCTCTTCGCCATGTCCGAGCTGGGGCTGACGTGGAATCGCGCCTACAAGAAGTCCGCGCGCGTGGTCGGGGAGGTGCTCGGCAAGTACCACCCGCACGGCGACGCGCCCGTGTACGAGGCGCTGGTGCGCATGGTGCAGGAGTTTTCCCTCCGCTACCCGCTGGTGGACGGGCAGGGGAACTTCGGCTCCATCGACGGCGATCCGCCGGCGGCCATGCGCTACACCGAGACGCGGCTGGCGAAGATCGCCCACGAGCTCCTGGCGGACATCGAGAAGGAGACGGTGGACCACTCGCCGAACTTCGACGAGTCCCTCGAGGAGCCGACGGTCCTGCCCACCAAGGTGCCGAACCTGCTCGTCAACGGCTCCTCGGGCATCGCGGTGGGGATGGCCACCAATATCCCGCCCCACAACCTGTCGGAGATCGTCAACGGCCTCGTGATGCTGATCGACGATCCGGACGTCTCCATCGAGACCCTGATGAAAGCCATCCCCGGGCCGGACTTCCCCACGGCCGCGTACATCCACGGGCGGAACGGGATCCGCGAGGCCTACACGACGGGGCGCGGGATCCTCACGCTGCGCGCGAAGGCGCACGCGGAGAAGCTACGGGGCGGGCGCGAGGCCATCATCGTCACGGAGCTGCCGTACCAGGTCAACAAGGCGACCCTCATCGAGAAGATCGGCGAGCTCATCCGGGACAAGAAGATCGAGGGCATCTCCGAGCGCCGGGACGAGTCCAGCCGCGAGGGCATTCGCATCGTGCTGGAGCTGGGGCGGGGGGAGATGCCCCAGATCGTGATGAACCAGCTCTACAAGCACACGCAGATGCAGTCCACGTTCGGCGTCATCATGCTGGCGCTGGTGGGCCGCCGGCCGCAGGTGGTGACCCTCAAGCAGATGCTCCAGGAGTTCATCGCCTTCCGCCGGGAGGTGGTGACGCGGCGGACGCGCTACGACCTGGCGCGGGCCGAGGAGCGGGCCCACATTCTCGAGGGGCTCCGGAAGGCCCTCGATGCCCTGGACCTGGTCATCGCCATCATTCGCGCGGCCGAGAGCCCCGACGCCGCCCGCGACGGCCTCATGCGGCGGCTCGACCTGTCGGAGATCCAGGCCAAGGCCATCCTCGACATGCGGCTGCAGCGGCTCACCCAGCTGGAGCGGCACAAGATCGTGGAGGAGCACGAGCAGACGCTGGCGCTCATCGCCGACCTCCAGGGGATCCTCGCCTCCGACCGCCGGCTGATGGACATCATCAAGAGCGAGCTCCTCGCGCTGAAGGAGGAGTTCGGGGACGCCCGCCGCACCGAGATCCTGGCCGAGACGGCCGACCTCACCATCGAGGACCTCCTGGCCGACGAGGACATGGTGGTCACGATCACGCGCTCGGGGTACATCAAGCGCACCCACGCGGAGGCCTACCGGAGCCAGAAGCGCGGCGGCAAGGGCG
>JACOVB010000228.1 GCA_016177555.1 Candidatus Rokuibacteriota bacterium | reverse complement strand
GGTTGCCGATCTCTCCGCCCGGGACCGGGTGCCCGTCGTCGTCCACGATCGCCGCCTCGTAGCCGGGCACGGCGAGCCCCGTGGAGCCCGGCCTGGACTTTCCCGGCCGGTTCGACAGGAAGATGTGGAGGATCTCCGTCGTCCCGATCCCGTCCAGGACCTCGACGCCGAAGCGCTCCTGCCAGCGGCGGTACAGCTCCGCGGGCAGCGCCTCCCCCGCCGACACGCACTGTCGGAGCGAGGACAGGTCCCAGCGCTTCTCCGCCTCCTTCACCTGCAGCATGGCCGCGTACAGCGTCGGCACCCCGAAGAAGATGGTGGGGCGGTGGCGGTGGATCATCTCGAACATGGCGTCGGGCAGCGGCCGATGCGGGTAGAGGACTCCCTGCCCGCCCACGCGCATGGGAAAGTACATGTTGTTGCCGAGGCCATAGGCGAAGAAGAGCTTGGCCGCCGAGAAGGTGCGGTCGGCCTCCGTCATGCCGAGCACCTGGAGCGCATAGGTGTCCGCGCAGACGACCATGTCGTGCTGGAGATGGACGGCGCCCTTCGGGAACCCGGTGGATCCCGAGGAGTAGAGCCAGAACGCCGCGTCGTCCTTCGAGGTCTCGGCCGCCTCGATCCGGGACGACGCCCGGCCCACGAGGGCGTCGAACCCGAGCGCCTTGCCCGACGGCTTCCCCGCCACGACCACGTGCTTCACGTAGCGGGCCTCACCGAGGATCGGCTCCACCACGGACAGGAGCGGCTCGGACACCACCAGCACCCTGGCCCGGCTGTCGTTGAGGAAGTAGAGGTAATCCTGAGGCCGCATCATGGTGTTCACCGGGATGGGAACGGCGCCGATCTTGATGGCGCCCCAGAACGTCCCGAGGAACTCCGGGGAGTCGAGCAGGAGGCCGAGCACGCGCTGCTCCCGCTCCACGCCGAGATCGAGGAGCGCGTTCCCTGTGCGGTTCACCAGCTCCTGGAGCGCCCCGTAGGTGATCCTGGCATCCTCGTAGTGGAAGGCGACACGCTCGCCCCGCCCTTCCTCGACGTGGCGGTCCACGAAGAACGAAGACGCGTTGAACCGGTCCGGCACCTGGAATGGCGGTACAGTCATGGCCACACCTCCGAGGGGAGCGTTAACGAGTCGCCCGCCGCGACGGATCAGCCGAGGCGGACATACTCGAAGTCCACGGGCTGGCCGTTGATGCCGCGGGCCGGCGGAGCGATCCAGCTGGCGAACTTGCCGGGCTCGGCGACGGGCCGCATCAGGCTCTGGACATAGGCGCGGTCCTGCTCGGTGGGCAGCCAGTCGTGGTGCCGCGCATCCCACTCCGCCTCGGTGAGCAGCTGGCCGTCGGGCGAGACCTTCACCCCGGCGAAGCTGCCGATGGCGCGGTGGAAGCCGCGATGGGGCAACCGGAGCTCGAAGGCGATGCCGTGCTCGCGGATGATCTTGTTCCAGCGGTCGACCCCACGCTGGCAGTCGGCGATGTAATCGTCGCGGAGCCGCTCGTTCAGCGAGGTGAGGGCCGGCTCCTCGCGGGTCGTGATCCGCTCGCCGTCGAGCGCGATCACCGGGTAGCTGGCTGCCACGAGCCGGTGGTCGTCGTTCTTCCTCGTCTCCTCGAAGCGCCCCTTGAGCCCCTGGGTGTAGAAGTTCGCGGCGTTCGTGGAGATCTCCGAGCCGAACAGGTCCAGCGAGACGGAGCAGTGGAAGTTGAGGTACTTCTGCACCGTCGGGAGGTCGATGCCGCCGTGCGTCCGCAACTCCTCGGTCCTGTGCGCGCGCATCAGCTCACACGCGCGCTGAACCACGCGCCCGACGCCCGTCTCGCCGACGAACATGTGGTGGGCTTCCTCGGTCAGCATGAACCGGCAGGTGCGCGCCAGGGGGTCGAAGCCGCTCTCCGCCAGGCTCGCCAGCTGGTACTTCCCGTCGCGGTCGGTGAAGAAGCCGAACATGAAGAAGGACAGCCAGTCCGGCGTCTTCTCGTTGAAGGCGCCGAGGATGCGAGGCTTGTCGGCGTCGCCCGAGCGCCGCTGGAGGAGCCCCTCGGACTCCTCGCGGCCGTCGCGGCCGAAGTAGGCGTCGAGGACATAGACCATGGCCCACAGGTGTCGCCCCTCCTCCACGTTGACCTGGAAGAGGTTGCGCAGGTCGTACAGCGACGGGCAGGTGCGGCCCAGGTGGCGCTGCTGCTCCACGGAGGCGGGCTCCGTGTCGCCCTGGGTGACGATCAGGCGGCGGAGGACGCCGCGGTACTCGCCGGGCACCTCTTGCCAGGCGGGCTGGCCCTGGTGGTCGCCGAAGCCGATCAGCCGCCCGGGCTCCGGCTCGGTGAGAAAGATCCCCCAGCGGTACTCCGGCATCCGGACGTACCCGAACTTCGCCCACCCCTGCGCATCCACGCTCACGGCCGTGCGCAGGTAGACCTGCCTGGCCTGGAACCCGGTGGGGCCCATGTCCTGCCACCACTCGAGGAATTTCGGGTGCCACTCCTCGAGGG
>JACOVB010000070.1 GCA_016177555.1 Candidatus Rokuibacteriota bacterium | reverse complement strand
GTCCCGCGCAGGACTTGCGCGGCGCCCGACTCCGGCTCGACCAGGCAAGGCCCCGCAGGCCGCTCAAAATGGTCCAGATGCAAGGCGGCGAGGGATGCGACGAGCGAGGCGTACTCCGCTTGGCGAGCCGAGCCGGAGGCGAGGTGAGCGGATCCGGAGATCCGGGCGAGCGTGAGCGAGCCCCGTTGAGCGAGGAGCGACCAGCGCCGTCCCTCCGCAGATGGGCCTTTTTCAGCGGCCTGCTCGCGCCCGAGAGGAGCCCCGATGCCGACCCGTGACGACGTCAAGCGCAGCGTGTGCGAGGCCATTGACCGGCGCGCCGAGAAGATCACCGCCGTGGGCGAGACCATCCGCCGCAACCCCGAGCTCGGCTTCAAGGAGTTCAAGACGGCACGGCTCGTGGAAGAGACCATGCGGGAGATCGGGCTGTCGCCGCGCGGCGGTCTCGCGGTGACGGGCGTCAGGGCTGAGCAGCGGGGCGCCAAGGACGGGCCCACCTTCGCCCTGCTCGGTGAGCTGGACGGCCTCGTGGTGGCCGGGCATCCGGTGGCCGACAAGGAGTCCGGCGCGGCGCATGCCTGCGGTCACAACGCCCAGGTGGCGGGGCTCCTCGGCGCCGCCATGGGGCTCATGGCCGCCAAGGCCTTCGACCACCTGGCCGGACGCGTCGTGTTCTTGGCCGTGCCCGCCGAGGAGTACGGGGACGTCGAGTGGCGCGTTCAGCAGGCGCGGGCGGGCCGGCTCGAGTTCCTCGGTGGCAAGCCCGAGCTGCTGCGGCTCGGCCACTTCGACGACGTGGACCTCGCGATGATGATCCACACCACCTCGCAGCCGGAGATGAAGCGGGCGGGGGTGGCCGCCTCCAACAACGGCTGCATCGTCAAGACCGTGCGCTACCTCGGCCGCGCCTCGCACGCGGGCGGCGCGCCGCACCACGGGATCAACGCGCTGTACGCGGCGAACATCGGGCTCATGGCGATCAACGCCGTCCGCGAGACCTTCAGGGACGAGGACTCAATCCGGGTGCACCCGATCATCACTCACGGCGGCAGCCAGGTGAACGTGATCCCCGCCGAGGTGCGCCTGGAGACCTATGTGCGCGGGAAGACGGTCGAGGCGATCCTGGACGCCAACCGCCGGGTGGACCGCGCGCTGCGCGCGGGCGCCCTGGCGCTGGGCGCCCAGGTGGAGATCGAGACCCTGCCGGGCTACCTGCCGCTCTTCAACCATGCCGGCATGGCCGCGCACTTCACGGCCAACGCGCGGGCGTTGCTGGGCGCCGACGAGGTGACGGAGGCCGGCCATCGCAGCGGCTCCACCGACATGGGGGACATCTCCCACGTCATGCCGGCGCTCCACCCGTACATGGGGGGCGCCGCGGGGAGCGGACACGGCGCCGACTACGCCATCGCCGACCCGGGGCTCGCGTACGTCGAGCCCGCCAAGCAGCTCGCCCTCATGGCCGTGGATCTGCTCTGGGGCAATGCCGAGACGGCCCGCGAGATCCTCAAGGCCTGGACGCCGCGCATGACGAAGGAGGAGTACCTCACCTTCCAGCGCGGCGTCGCCCGTACCGAGCTCTACGACGGCGCTCGCTAGCGGGGGGGGTCAGACCCGGTAGAGCCAGAGGTAGGTGACGGTCACCATGAGGTTGTTCACGGCATGCGCGAGGATGCCCGGCAGGAGGCTCTTCGTCCGCTCGTAGGCTGCCGCCCAGAGGATTCCGCTCCAGAGCGCCGAGGTGAAGCCGACCGGCCCGTAGCCGTGGGCTGCCGCGAAGATCGCAGCGCTGCAGAGCACGGCCGGCGTCACCCGCATGACCCGTCGCAGCGTGGCGTAGAGCACCCCACGGAACGCGATCTCCTCGACCATGGGCGTCCACAGGCCGCCGTCGATGGTGCCGATGACCAGGCGCGAGCCTGGATCCCAGAGGATCCCCTCGGGGAATCCGTCAGCCCAGTGAGTGTGCAGGCCGAGGGTGCCGGCGACGACGGTGATGATGCCGTCGCCCGCGATCCCCAGAGCAATGACCACGCAGATCGCGGTCACGAGGCCCGAGCCTCCATCGGCAATGAGGCGGAGGCCGAAGGCGGCCGCCGGTCCCCTGCCGCGGACGCTCAGGTAGCGGATGGTCCACCACAGCATCGGGATGCCGGAGGCGACGCCCGCCAGGTGGAGGAGCGCGCTCCCCTCGGGCAGGAGGGCGCCGGCGGCAATGCCCACGCCGAGGAGCCCCGCGACGCCCCGGATGAACAGGGCGTAGCCGTCGCCGAAGGGCCACGTCGGCGGCACTGACGCTGCGCCGACCGCGACGGGAGCGCGGCGGGTGAGGACGGCGGCGAGCCCTGCCAGGCCCAGGGCGAGCAGGAGGCCCTGGCCGGCCCCGAGCACGCGCAAGCGCCGGAGCAGGGAGGCCCCGCGCGCGGCGCTGGCCGACTCGGCCTGCGCCTGGCTGGCGCGATCGTCGATCCTGGCGGCCACCCGCGCCACGAGGGTGTCGGCAAACCAGTTCTCGGGCAGGCGCTCGCGGATCTCCGCGATCACCGTGCGCCCCGCATCGGCCTCGATCGGCGCCTCTCCGTAGGCCGCGCCCATCCACTCGGCCGAGGCGAGTGCGGGGCTCGCCCGCGCCGGCCGTCCCGCCTCCGCCATCAGGATGTGGCGATAGATCTCGGCCCGTGGAGCGTCGAGCGTCTCGGTGAGCTCCTCGTACCAGACGATGGACTCCTCGATCGGGTCGCTAGATCCTGCCAGGAGCGCGTACAGCGCAACCTCCCAGGTTGGCGCGTGCTGGAGCGCGGCGCGCAGGTCCAGCTCGCTCGAGACGAGCCGCTCGAGGGACTCCTCGGGCCGGTCGAGCCCCAGGAGTGGGGAGCTGGAGAGAGGCCAGGTGAAGAGCCCGAGGAGGGCGGCGACCAGGAGCGTCGCCAGGAGGGTGATCCAGCCCGAGAAATATGGCGACGGTGGCGCTGGGAGCGGGACATGGTCCGCGTGCTCTGGAACCGACTCGAACATGGGGCGGAAGTATATCACCCGGGTGTGCAGCCCCCGGGCGCCGGCTCCAGCGTCTGGTATGGTGGAGGAGACATGTACGGCAAGGCTGCCGCCGACTTCCCCCGCCGCATCGTCTGCCTCACCTCCGAGCACGTGGAGATCTGCTACGCGCTCGGGGCAGGGGATCGCGTGGTCGGGGTGCCGGGGACGGCGCGGCGCCCGCCCGAGGCGCGGGACAAACCGAAGGTCGGCGGCTTCACGAGCTTCCGCCGGGACAAGATCATCGAGCTCGAGCCCGACCTGGTGCTGGCCTTCTCCGACCTTCAGGCGGACATCGCGGCCGAGCTGATCCGCGCCGGGCTCACCATCCTCTGCACCAATCAGCGCTCCGTGGACGATATCCTCGGCGCCATCCTGATGGTTGGCGGCGCGCTGGGGCTTGCCAGGGAAGCGGGCGGACTGGTGCAGGACATCCGCGACGAGCTCAAGCAGGTCCGCGAGTTCTCGAGCGTGTGGCCCGACCACCCGCGCGTGTATTTCGAGGAGTGGCCCGATCCCCCGATCGCCGGCATCCGCTGGGTGTCCGAGACCATCGAGATCGCGGGAGGGCGGGACATCTTCCCGGAGCTTCGGGTCGGGACTTCCGCGAAGGAGCGGGAGGTGGACCCGGCGGAGGTCGTGCGGCGCGATCCGCAGATCATCCTGGCCTCCTGGTGCGGCAGGCGCGTGGACACTGAAGCCATCCGCCAGCGCCCGGGCTGGGCAGGGGTCACGGCCGTCAAGGCCGGGCGCATCCACGAGCTTGACGGGGCCGACATCCTGTCCCCGGGACCCTCGGTCCTCGCTGGGT
>JACOVB010000227.1 GCA_016177555.1 Candidatus Rokuibacteriota bacterium | reverse complement strand
GGATCTCGTCGAAGGCCTTGATATAGGTCACGGGGTTGGAGCGCGGCGTGCGGCCGATGGGCTCCTGATCGATGAGGCGGATGCCCTTGAGGTACTCGATCCCGCGCACCTCGCCGTGCGCGCCGGGCGGCTTGAAGTCCACCTTGAAGTGCCGGGCCACCGCCCGGTAGAGGGTCTCGTGCACGAGCGTGGACTTGCCGGAGCCCGAGACCCCCGTGACGCAGGTCAGCGTGTGGAGCGGGAGCCGGAGCGTCACGTTCTTCAGGTTGTGGGCGCGCGCGCCGGAGAGCGTGAGGGCCCGCCGGCCCTCACGGCGGATCAGCGGCACCGGGATCGTCTCGCGGCCCGTGAGATAGCGCGCCGTCAGCGACCGCGGATCCTCGAGGAACGTGGCCTGCGGGCCCGCGAAGACCACCGTCCCGCCGCGGTCTCCCGAGCCGGGCCCCATCTCCACCACGTAGTCGGCCGCCGTGATGAAGGAGCGATCGTGCTCGACGACGACCACCGTGTTGCCGGCGGCCGCCAGCTCGCTGCACACCTCCGCCAGCCGCTCGGTGTCCCGCGCATGCAGCCCGATGGACGGCTCGTCGAGAATGTAGAGCGTCCCAACGAGCTGGGCCCCGAGCTGGTTGGCGAGGTTGATCCGCTGGGCTTCTCCGCCCGACAGCGTGCGCGTCTGGCGCGCCAGGGTGAGGTACCCCAGGCCCACCCGCAGGAGGAAGGACAGCTTCCCCCGCAGCGGCTTGAGGACGTCCCGCGCCACCGTCTCCTCGAAGGCCGACAGCCGCAGGCCGTCGAGGACGCCTGCCAGATCCTCCACCGTCCGACGGCAGAGCTCGGCGATGCTGGCGCCGCCCACCCGGACGCTCAGGGCCTCGGGTGTGAGGCGGGCGCCCGCGCAGCGGGGGCATTCCGACTGGCTGCGATAGCGCGAGAGGAAGACGCGGACGTGCAGCTTGTAGCGGTAGGACTCGACGTCCTCGAAGAAGCCCTGGATACCCGTGAAGCCCCGGGCGCCCGAGTACACCCACGCGCGGTCGTCTGCCGGGAGCTCGGCGTAGGGCCGCGACACGTCCACGCCACGCTTGCGGGCGGCCTTGAGGAGCTGCCTCTGATACCGCTGGCCGGACGGATGCGACCATGGCGCCACGGCGCCCTCGGCGAGGCTCAGGCTCCGGTCGGGCACCACGAGGGTCTCGTCGTAGCGGAGGATATTGCCGAACCCCTTGCACTCGGGGCAGGCCCCCAGCGGGTGGTTGAACGAGAAGAGCAGGGGCTGCGGGCGGGCGACGGGGGTCTCGCAACTCGGGCAGCGGAATTCCCCGCTGACGCCGACCACGGCCCGCCCGAGCACGTCCACCTCGGCCCGTCCCTCGCCCTCGGCCAGCGCCGACTCGAGCGACTCGGTGACCCGGTGGCGGGAGTCGGCGCCGAGCGCCACGCGGTCCAGGACCACCAGGATCCGCTGCCCCGGCTGAACCGGCGGCAGCGCGGCCGGCCGGCCCGCCGCATCCGCGAGCTCCACCACCGCGTCGCCGAGCTTCACCCGGGCGAAGCCGCGCCGGAGGAGCGCCTGCAGAGCCGCCTGCGGGTCCGCGCCGGCTCCCGCGGGCAGGGGGAAGCAGATGAGCGCTCGCGCGCCCGGGTGCTCGCGGAGCAGCGCCTCGGCCACGCTCTCGGCGGAATCGCTGCGCGCCTCGGTGCCGCAGCGCGGGCAGTGCACCCGCCCGATCCGGGCGAAGAGGAGCCGCAGGTAGTCGTACACCTCGGTGGCGGTCCCCACGGTGGAGCGCGCGGTGCGCACCGGGTTCTTCTGCTCGATGGCGATGGCGGGGCGGATGTGCTCGATGCGGTCCACGTCGGGACGGTCGAGCCGCTCGATGAACATGCGGGCATAGGTGGAGAGGGACTCGACGTAGCGCCACTGCCCCTCGGCGAAGAGCGTGTCGAAGGCCAGCGAGGACTTGCCCGAGCCGGACACGCCGGTGACGACCGTCACCCGGTCGTGGGGAATGTCGAGCGAGATGTTCTTCAGGTTGTTCTGCCTGGCTCCCTCGATCCGGAGCCAAGAGGGCTGGGCCATTCGAGAAGGTCCTCCTGAGGTCGCCAGTGTACTGCACGTCGCGCGCAACGGGCAACGCGCGGGCGGCGAACGCCGCGGCGCTTCCTTGACAGTGCGGTGTGCGGCGGCTAGCCTCGGACCTCGATGAGTGTGACGGGCGAGGATCCGTCGTGAGGCTCGTGAGGTGCGCCGCGGCGCTCACGGCGGCCGGACTGCTGCTCGCCGCGTGCAGCGAGGAGCAGAAGCCGCCGCCGACCGCGGCAGGCCCCGCCGCGCCTCAGCCGGCCGCGGGCTTCGCCGCCGCGCCGAGCGCGGGGGATGCCGAGAAGGGGCGGCAGGTATGGCTCGTTCAGTGCGTGAGCTGCCACAACCGCGATCCCGGGAAGGACGGCCCCGTGGGCCCGGCGGTGAAGGGCTCCTCCGAGGGACTCGTGGAGGCGCGTCTGCTGCGTGGGGGCTACCCGCCTGGCTACACCCCCAAGCGGGACTCGAAGGTCATGCCGGCGCGGCCCGATCTGGCCAGGAGCGTCGCCGACCTGGCGGCCTTCCTCCGGTAGCGCCGCGGCGGCTCGGGCGCGACCCGGGCGAGGACGATCAGCAGTGCTCCCGCAGGAGGGGCGGCGCGGTGCCGCGCCTCCTGCGGGGGTCCCTCAGCGCATCAGCTCGAACCAGAGATAGAACACCGCCGCCAGGATGAAGCCGGCCCAGAGC
>JACOVB010000202.1 GCA_016177555.1 Candidatus Rokuibacteriota bacterium | reverse complement strand
CCGCACATCGTCCCGCTCGGTGCGGCGGCTCACCGAGGTGGTGCGGCTCTGCGAGTGGAAGGGGGCGCCAGGCATTCTCCCGCCGCTGATCGACGCGGCGCTGGTGGGGCTTCTCCTCGATCAGCCGCCGGCCGTTGCCCGCCGCTGCGTGGCCCGCCTCGCGATCACGGGCGCGCGTGCCGAGCGGCTCCTGGGAGCGCCTGCCCTCGCGCGCAGGCTGGCCCGGGTCCTGGACGCGTCCCGCCGGCAAGCGAGCGCGGTGGCCTACGCCCTCCGGTCCGCGCATCCGGAAGCCCTGGTGGCGGCGTGGCTGGCCGGGGGCGCGCGGGCACGAGGGCGGATGCGCTGGTTTCTCACACGGGGCCACGCGGTGCGACCGCTCATGACGGCGTCGGATGTGATGGCGGCGGGCGTGCCGCGCGGGCCACAGGTCGGGCGGTGCCTCGAGGCGTTGCGCGATCTCAGGCTCGACGGACGCATCAGGACCCTTCCGCAGGAACAGCGAGTCGTGGAACGGTGCAGACCCGATCAGAAAGGGGGCGCGACGTGACGCCGAAATTCGTGTTCGTCACCGGAGGGGTCATCTCGTCGCTGGGCAAGGGGCTCGCGGCCGCGTCCATCGGGTCCTTGCTGGAGGCGCGGGGCTTCCGCGTGACCCTCCAGAAGCTGGACCCGTACATCAACGTGGACGCGGGCACCATGAGCCCCTACCAGCACGGCGAGGTCTATGTCACCGACGACGGGGGCGAGACTGACCTGGACCTGGGGCACTACGAGCGGTTCACCTCCGCGCGCATGACCCGCGCCAACAACGTCACCACGGGAAAGGTGTACGGCGCGGTGATCGAGAAGGAGCGGCGGGGCGACTACCTCGGGCGCACGGTCCAGGTGATCCCGCACATCACTGACGAGATCAAGGCGTCCATCCGGAAAGTCGCCACGGGCGTGGACGTGGTGATCGTGGAGATCGGGGGAACTGTCGGCGACATCGAGGGACTGCCGTTCCTCGAGGCGGTGCGGCAGTTCAAGAAGGACGTGGGGAAGGACAACGTCATCTACGTGCACCTCACGTTGGTGCCGTTCATCCAGGCCGCCGCGGAGCTGAAGACGAAGGCCACGCAGCACTCCGTCAAGGAGCTGCGCGGCATCGGGATCCAGCCCGACGTCCTCCTGTGCCGGACCGACAAGGAGCACCCGCTCACCCCCTCCATCAAGTCCAAGATCGCCCTCTTCTGCGATGTCGAGGAAGATGCGGTCATCGCCGCGCGGGATGTGGACACGATCTACGAGGTGCCGCTGGCGTTCCACGAGCAGGGGCTCGACGAGAGCATCATGAAGCTCCTGGGCCTGCCGCACCGGCCGGCGGACCTCGGGCACTGGGAGGAGATCGTCCGGCGCATCAAGGCGCCCCGGCACCGGGTGCGGATCGGCGTGGTGGGCAAGTACATCGAGGTGAAGGACTCCTACAAGAGCCTCTACGAGGCGCTCTCCCACGGGGGGATCGCCAACGAGGCGGCCGTGGACGTGGTCTGGCTGGACGCCGAGCGGCTCGAGCGCGAGGGGCTGCACGGGCACGTGCAGGGGCTGGACGGGATCCTCGTGCCCGGCGGCTTCGGCGACCGCGGCATCGAGGGGAAGATCCAGGCCATCCGGCACGCGCGCGAGGAGCGGGTGCCGTTCTTCGGGATCTGCCTCGGCATGCAGTGCGCCGTCATCGAGTACGCGCGCAACGTCTGCGGGCTCGACGGCGCCAACTCCACGGAGTTCGACCCGCAGGCGCCCCACAACGTGATCGACCTCCTGCCGGAGCAGCGCGGCGTGACGGCGAAGGGCGGGACGATGCGGCTCGGCCTCTATCCCGTCGTGCTCGCCGAGGGGAGTGCGGCCTCGAAGGCCTACGGCCAGGGCGCGATCCAGGAGCGCCACCGGCACCGCTACGAGGTGAACAACGACTACCTGGGGGCCCTCGAGGACAAGGGGCTGCGCATCTCCGGAGTCTGGCCGGAGAAGCAGCTCGTGGAGATCGTCGAGCTGCCGGACCACCCGTGGTTCGTCGCCGGGCAGTTCCATCCCGAGTTCCGCTCGCGGCCGTGGGAGCCGCACCCGCTCTTCGCCGCCTTCATCCAGGCGGCGCTCGGTCACCAGGGGAGCCCGTGACGATCGATCCGCTCGCCTCGCCTCCGGCTGCGGCTCGCGAGACCACCCATCCTGTCCGCGTCGGGGGCGTCACCTTCGGCGGCGGGGCGCCGCTGGTGCTCATCGGCGGGCCCTGCGCCATCGAGAGCGAGGGGCACGCCCTGATGCTGGCGGAGCGCCTCAGGCGCATCACGGAGGCCGCGGGCATGCCCCTTGTCTACAAGTCCTCCTACGACAAGGCCAACCGCTCCTCCGTGAACTCGTACCGTGGCCCGGGGCTCAGGGAGGGGCTGCGCATCCTGCGCCGGGTGAAGGAGGAGACCGGGCTGCCGGTGCTCTCCGATGTCCACGACGTCTCCGAGGTGGACGCGGCCGCCGAGGTGCTCGACGTGCTCCAGGTGCCGGCCTTCCTCTGCCGGCAAACCGATCTCCTCCTGGCCTGCGGCCGGACGGGGAAGCCGGTCAACGTGAAGAAGGGGCAGTTCCTGGCGCCGCGGGACATGGCGAACGTGATCGAGAAGGTTCGTTCCACGGGCAACGAGGGCATCCTCCTCACCGAGCGCGGCACGAGCTTCGGCTACAATAATCTCGTGGTGGATTTCCGCGGGCTGACGATCATGCGCGCGCTGGGCTGCCCGGTGGTGTTCGACGCCACCCACTCGGTACAGCTGCCGGGTGGGCTGGGGCTCCGCTCGGGCGGCGAGCGGCAGTACGTGCCGCAGCTCGCGCGCGCAGCGGTGGCGGTGGGCGTTGACGCGCTCTTCATGGAGATGCACGAGGATCCGGACCGGACGCTGCCGGACGGGCGCCCGCTCTCCGACGGCGCCAACATGCTCCGCCTCGACGACCTGCCGCGGCTCCTGGACGAGATCCGGGCCATCGAGTCCGGCCTCGGCCGCTCGTGATGAGTCGCGAGCCGCAGCCGGAGGCGAGGCGAGCGGAGACGGAGATCCCCCGAGCGGAGCGAGGACGTTCCTGATGGACAGGGACAGGCTCCTGAGGCTCGCCGACCGGGTCCTGCGCATGGAGGCCTCGGGCATCCTCGCCCTCTGCGCCAGGCTCGACGACCGGTTCGTGACCGCCGTGGAGCTGCTCCGCGGCTGCCGCGGACGCGCCATCGTGACGGGCATGGGGAAATCGGGGCACGTGGGTCGCAAGGTCGCCGCCACGCTGGCGAGCACGGGCACGCCGGCCTACTTCCTCCATCCCGCCGAGGGCGTGCACGGTGACATCGGGATGGTGGCGCGGGACGATGTGGTCCTGGCCCTGTCCAACTCCGGGGAGACGGATGAGCTGCTGGCGGTGCTCCCGCTGCTCAAGCGGCTGGCGGTGCCGCTGATCCTCCTCACGGGCAGCCCGTCCTCGACCCTCGCCCGCCAGTCCGACGTGGTGCTCGACGTGGGCGTCAGCGAGGAGGCCTGCCCCATGAATCTCGCGCCCACCTCGAGCACGACCGCCGCGCTCGCCATGGGGGATGCGCTCGCCATGGCGCTCCTCGATCTGCGCGGGCTCCGCCCGGAGGACTATGCCGCGCTCCACCCGGCAGGCAGCCTCGGCTGGAAGGCGCTGTTCAAGGTGAGTGACCTCATGCACGCGGGCGAGGCGGTGCCGGTGGTCTCGGAGAGCAGCACGATGAAGGACGCCATCGCCGAGATGACCGCCAAGCGGCTCGGGATGACGACGGTGGTGGACGGTCGGGGACGGCTCCTGGGCGTGCTCACCGACGGCGACCTGCGGCGTCAGCAGCTCCTGGGCGGCTCGATTCTCGAGCGCCCCGTCGCCGAGTGCATGACGCGGGATCCCAAGCGCATCGCCGGCGACGACCTGGCGGCCAAGGCCCTCTCGGTGATGGAGGCCCACGCCATCACGAGCCTCGTGATCGCCGACGAGGCGAACCGGCCCGCCGGCGTCATCCACCTGCACGACATCCTTCGCGCCAAGATCGTGTGAGGACCCCCTCGGCTCGCGCCGCGCGCATCCGCCTCCTGGTCCTCGATGTGGATGGCGTCCTCACCGACGGCGGGCTCCTCTATGGCGTCGGCGGCGAGGAAATCAAGCGCTTCGACGTCCATGACGGCTGGGCGCTTCAGGCCGCCCTCGGGGCCGGGCTCGAGGTCGGGGTGATCTCCGGGCGCGCGTCGGGCGCGGTGTCGCGCCGGATGGCCGAGCTCGGCATTCGCGAGGTCCATCAGGGGGTCGCGAACAAGTCGGAGTGTTTGCTGCAAATGATGGCGCGGCTCGGAATCAAGCCGGCGGACGTCGCGGTGATGGGCGATGACCTGCCGGACCTGCCTCTGATGAAGTCGGTGGGGCTCGCGCTGGCGCCGGCCAACGCTGTTCCCGAGCTCCGGCGCGCCGCCCACTGGGTGTCGCGCCGGCGGGGTGGGGAGGGCGCGGTCCGGGAGGCGATCGAGATGATCCTGGAGGTCCGGAAGGCCTGGCCGCCCCCGGCGCTCGAAGGCCGCTGAGGGTCTCAGGCGGCCTTTCTTCATTGCCGCCCTAGGGGGGCTGTGCTAGCGTGGTACTGAAATTGCATACCCAGCGATTTTCGCGCTATATCCTGGTCGGTGTCGCGCTGTTCGTGGTCGCCATCGCGACCGTCCTCGTCGTGAGAGGACGGGCGACGAGGACGCAGCGGCCCGAGATCGGCGCCACGACGGCTGACTACCGGATCAAGGAAGTGCATTTGCAGGAGGAGTCGCGGGACGGCATGCGGTGGCAGCTCGACGCCGATCAGGCGGAGGCCTACGAGCAGCAGGGCAAGACGATGCTCCGGAAGGTGACGATCCGGATCCAGGAGCCGCAGCGGAGCTGGACGGTCACGGGTGACGAGGGAGAGCTGGCGCACGAGACGAAGAACGTGGAGCTCAGGGGGAACGTGGTGCTGATCTCGAGCGATGGACTCCGCCTGGAGACGACGCGGCTGCGGTGGGACGCGGCGCAGCAGCGCGCCTGGACGGACGACCCCGTCACCGTGTTCCGCCCGGGTGCGGTGGTCAAGGGCCTGGGGCTCGACGCGCGCGTGGGTGCGCAGCACACGGAGATCAAGGGGCGGCTCCGGGCGACGTTCGGGAAGGGCCCGGCCGAGCCGGCAGCGCCGGTGACGGCGGGAGCCCGGCGGTGAGGCGGACGATGGCGGTGCTCGGGGCATGCGTCGTGCTCTTCGGGCTCCTCCCGGCTCTCGGTGAGGCCCAGAGCAGCCAGGGGCGGCGGCGGCCCACGCAGAGCGCGACGCCGAGGCAAAGGCCGGCGGAGGCGAAGCCCGCCCAGGCGGACGCCCCATCCGCCAAGCGGCGCGGGGACGACACGAGCGCACCGCTGACGGTGGACGCCGACCGGCTCGAGTCCATGCAGAAGGAAGGGCTCGTCATCTTCACGGGCAGCGTGATCGCCCGGCAGAACACCGCCACCCAGTATGCCGACCGGATGGAGGTCTATCTGGACGCCAGCGGCGAGCGGATCGCCCGCACCGTGTCCACCGGGAGCGTCCGGATCATCACGAAGGACTGCCGGACGGGGACGGCGAAGCGGGCCGAGTACTACGACGCCGAGCAGCGGGTGGTGCTCATCGGGGATGCGCGGGTGTGGCAGGAGGAGAACGTCGTCACCGGCGAGCGCATCACGATCTTCCTCGCCGAGGACCGCAGCGTGGTGGAGGGCGGCAAGCAGGAGCGGGTGAAGGCCGTGTTCTACCCGAAACGCGAGGGCCCGCAGGGCGGCGACGCCAAGGCGGGCCCCCGCGCTCCGTGCCCGTGATGGAGGGACTCATCGCCCAAGGCCTGGTGAAGCGCTTTCGCAACCGCCTCGTGGTGGACGGCGTCAGCCTCGACATCCACCGCGGGGAAGTGGTGGGGCTCCTGGGCCCCAACGGGGCGGGGAAGACGACGTCGTTCTACATGATCGTGGGGCTCCTGCGGCCCGAGGGCGGCCGCATCTTCCTCGAGGGCCAGGAGATCACCGACCTGCCCATGTACCTGCGCTGCCGGAAGGGGATGGGCTACCTGCCCCAGGAATCGTCCGTGTTCCGCAAGCTCACGGTGGAGGAGAACCTCCTGGCCATCCTCGAGACCATGGACCTGTCCGCGCAGGAGCGCGCTGCCCGGCTCCGGGTGCTGCTCGCCGAGCTCGACCTGACCCCGCTGGCGCGGCACAAAGCCTACACGCTGTCCGGCGGCGAGCGCCGGCGGCTCGAGATCACGCGGGCTCTCGTCACGAACCCGCGCTACCTCCTGCTCGACGAGCCCTTCACCGGGATCGACCCCATCGCCATCGGCGACATCCAGGAGATCGTCGCGCGGCTCAAGGAGCGCGGGATCGGCGTGCTCATCACCGACCACAACGTGCGGGAGACGCTCGCGATCACCGATCGCGCGTACATCCTGTACCACGGCCGCATCCTGGCGTCGGGGACCGCCACCGAGCTCGCCAACAACCCGAAGGCCCGGGAGATCTACCTCGGGGAGAAGTTCTCGCTGTGACGGCCGGGCGGAGCACGTGACCATGCGACTGTCCCTCCGGCAGACTCAGCGCGTCGTCATGACGCCGCTCCTGCAGCAGGCGATCCAGCTCCTGCAGCTCTCGACGCTCGAGCTGAAGGAGGTCGTGGAGGAGGAGCTGCGGGACAACCCGCTGCTGGAGGAGGTGCCCACGGACGGCACGGACACCACGGCGGAGGCGCCCTCGGAGGACCTGGCTGACGCCCCGCCCGGTCCGACGACGAACGAGCCCGTTCCCAGTGAGAGTTCCGCCGTGGACCAGGAGCGGACCGACGACCTGCCCTTCGACCTCACCTCGGCCGTCTTCGACCAGCCCGACGAGCGGACGCCGGTCTCCACCGAGGAGCGGGAGGAGCTGCCGTTCGAGAATCTCGGGCGGAGCGATGCATCGCTGGACGAGCACCTCAACGAGCAGCTCAGGCTCGCCGTCGCTGAGCCTGACGAGGTGGCGGTCGGGGAGGCCATCATCGGCAACCTGGACGAGGACGGGTACCTGCGGGCCGAGATCGCGGAGATCGCCGCGCTCACGGGCCGGTCGGCCGAGCTGGTCGAGACGATGCTGGGGCTCATCCAGACCTTCGACCCCACCGGGGTCGCCGCGCGGAGTATCCAGGAGTGCCTGCTGCTGCAGCTCCGGACCGACCCGGAGCCCGATCCCGTCTCGGTGGAGATCGTCGAGCGCCACATGGACGATCTCGAGCGCCGGCGCTATGCCGACATCGCCCGCGCGTTCAAGCTCCCGCTGGACCGCATCATGGAGTCGGTGGAGGAGATCCAGGGGCTCGAGCCGAAGCCCGGGCGCCGGTTCGCGGTGGCCGACCAGCGCTACATCGCGCCCGACGTGACCATCGAGAAGATCGGCGGCGACTACCTCGTGATCCTCAACGAGGACGGCATCCCGCGGCTGCGCGTCAACGCGCTCTACCGGTCGCTGCTACGGGGCTCGGCGGGGGAGGACAGGCAGTTCGTGGAGCAGAAGCTCCGCTCGGCCGTGTGGCTCATCAAGAGCGTCGAGCAGCGGCAGCGGACGCTTCGCAAGGTCGCGACAAGCCTCGTGAAGTTCCAGCGCGACTTCCTCGACAAGGGGGTGCCGCACCTGCGACCGCTGGCGTTGCGCGACGTGGGCGAGGACATCGGGATGCACGAGTCGACGATCAGCCGGGTCACAACCAACAAGTACGTGCAGACCCCGCAGGGGCTCTTCGAGCTCAAGTACTTCTTCCACAGCGGCATCGCGTCCATCAACGGGGACGTGGTGTCCTCCGTGTCGGTGAAGAAGATGATCCAGGACATGGCGGCCGCCGAGGACCCGGGCAAGCCGCTCTCCGACCAGGACGTCGCGCGCGAGCTCCACGCCAAGGGGCTGACCATCGCACGCCGGACCGTCGCCAAGTACCGCGAGGAGCTGGGGATCCTTCCGTCGCACCAGCGCCGGCTGGCACGCCGGAAACGGTAGCGCGGAGGCGCAACCATGGATGTGATCATCAGCACGCGGGGTCTCACCATCTCGAAGACGTACAAGGACGCGCTCAGCCAGAAGATCCACAAGCTCACCCGCCTGCTGCCGACGCTGATCGAGGCGAAGATCGTGCTCTCCAAGGAGAAGCACCGGCGCACGGCGGCGCTCACGCTCGTGGGGAAGCGCCGGAACCTGCGCAGCGAGGAGACCGCCGAGGACCTCGCGGTGGCGGTGGACCAGGCGATCGCGGCGCTGACCCGCCAGGTGCGCGAGACCAAGGACCGGGTCCGGAGCCACAGCAAAGGCCGACGGACGGCGCCGGAGGCCGCGGCCCCGGCTCCTGCGGCAGCGCCGGCCCCGGGGCCCGAGGGCGATCTGGTGGTGCGGCAGGTATCGGCCAAGCCCATGTCCGTGGAGGAGGCGGTGGAGCAGTTCCGGCTTCGCCGCGACCCGTTCCTGGTCTTCACCAATGCGGGCACGGACTCCGTGAACGTGCTCTACCGCCGGAAGGGCGGAGACCTCGGGCTCATCGAGCCCGTGCCGTGACGCAGGTGCGTCCGCCCGCGGTCGACCACTCCGTGCGCTTCGTGATCATCACGGGGCTCTCCGGCGCGGGGAAAAGCTACGCGATCAAATGCCTGGAGGACCTCGGGTACTTCTGCGTCGACAACCTTCCGACGACCCTGATCCCCACCTTCGCCGCGCTCTGCGCGCAATCGAGCCGCGAGATCAAGAAGATCGCCCTGGGCGTGGACGTGCGGGAGGGGGAGTACCTGGCCCACCTGCTGGAGATCCTCGCCGAGCTGCGCGGCACGGGGCACGTCCCGGAGGTGCTCTTCCTCGAGGCCGCCGACGAGGCGCTCGTGCGCCGCTACCACGAGACGCGCCGGCGCCACCCGCTGGCTGGCGACGGCAGCGTGCTGGACGGCATCCGCGCCGAGCGGAAGGCGCTGGCCCACCTCCGCGAGATCGCGGACCGCATCATCGATACCTCCGAGCTCAGCGTGCACCAGCTGAAGGAGCACCTGGTGGAGGCGTATTCCACCGGGCGGGACGGGGGCGCGCTGGCGGTCTCTCTGATCTCCTTCGGATACAAGCACGGCATCCCCTACGACGCCGACCTCGTGTTCGACGTCCGGTTTCTGCCGAACCCGCACTTCGTCGAGACCCTGCGCGCGCTCGACGGGCGCGACGCGCCGGTCGCGGAGTTCGTCTTCTCCCACCTGGAGAGCCGGGAGCTCCTGGCCCGGTTGCAGGAGCTCGTGCGGTTCCTCCTGCCGCTGTACCAGCGGGAGGGCAAGGCGTACCTGAGCGTCGCCGTCGGGTGCACGGGCGGGCGTCACCGCTCCGTGGCGCTGGTGGAGGCGCTGCGGGGTTTCCTCGAGGATCTCGGCTACCCGCCGACCGTCCGGCACCGAGACCTCGGCCGTGAATGAGCGGCTGCGCTTCATCTTTGGCGTCCACAACCACCAGCCCGTCGGGAACTTCGATGCCGTCATCGCCGAGGCGGTGGCGTCCGCGTACCACCCGTTCTTCGAGAGCCTGGCGCGCGCCACGGACCTTCCGGCCACCGTCCACTGCTCCGGCGGCCTGCTGGGCTGGATGCGGGAGCGTGCGGCGCCCACCTTCGACCTGCTGGGAGAGCTGGCGGCCTCCGGCCGGGTGGAGCTGCTGACCGGTGGCTTCTACGAGCCGATCCTCCCCATGGTCCCCGACCGGGACAAGGTCGGGCAGATCGGGCAGCTGAGCGAGTTCCTGCGGGAGAACTTCGGGGTCCGGCCTCGGGGTCTGTGGCTCGCCGAGCGGGTGTGGGAGCCCCACTTGCCGAAGGCCTTGTCCGAGGCCGGGGTCGAGTTCGTCGTGGTGGACGATCACCACTTCGCGCTGGCGGGGCTCGATCCCGAGACGCTGGGCGGCTACTACCTCACGGAGGAGCAGGGCGCGCGGCTGGCGATCTTCCCCATCAGCGAGCGGCTGCGCTACCTGATCCCCTTCGCGGAGCCCGCCGAGGCGCTCCGGTACCTCGAGGGGCGAGGCGGGGCGGGGAGCGTGACGCTGGTGGACGACGGCGAGAAGTTCGGGGTGTGGCCGGGCACGCATCGCCTCGTCTACGAGGAGGGCTGGCTCGCGCGCTTCTTCGACGCGCTCCGCGCGGCGCCGTGGCTCGATGTCTCCTCCTTCTCGAGGGTGCTGGACACGACGCGACCCCGCGGGCGCGTCTACCTGCCGACGGCCTCGTACAGCGAGATGGGGGACTGGGCGCTGCCGGCCGCGGCCGCCGAGGAGCTGGAGGAGATCCGCCAGCGGCTGAGGGCCCTGCCGGACGGCGAGCGGCTCTCACGCCTGCTCCGCGGGGGGCTGTGGCGGACCTTCCTGGTGAAGTACCCCGAGGTGGCCGACGCGTACTGGAAGATGGTCGATCTGTCGGGGCGGATCGAGCACGGGCTGCGGGTCCGTCCAGGGGACACCGATCTCCTCGCCGCCCGTGACTGTCTGTGGCGCGGCCAGGCGAACGACGCCTACTGGCACGGCGTCTTCGGCGGATGCTATCTGCCGCATCTGCGCCGCGCCGTCCGCTCGGCGCTGATCGCGGCGGAGAGGCGCGTGGCCGCCGGCGACGGCGGGCCGGCCCTGCGCTGGGAGGTCCGCGACCGGAACGGCGACGGGTGCATGGAGGTGCGCGTCTGCACGCCCGAGCTCACCGTGACCCTGTGCCCCGAATCCGGGGGGGCGCTCACCGAGCTGGCCTACCTGCCGCTCGCGATCGACCTCGCGGATGTGCTGACGCGGCGGCGTGAGGCGTATCACGGTCGCATCAAGGAGACCGAGGCGGCGCAGGGGGGTGCCGGGGGGAGCGCGCTGAGCATCCACGAGCGCCTGGACGCGAAGGAGACCGGACTCACCCGGCTCCTCGAGTACGACGCCTTCCGTCGCGCCTCGCTGCTGGACGGGCTCTATCCCGAGGCCGGGGCGCTGGACGCGCTCTCCCCGTGGGACGCGGCGCGCCTCGCCGGTCCGGCGCTCCGGATGGCGCACGCGGTCCGCGAAACCGATGGGGAGATCCGCGTGGTGTTCGGTCCCACGCTGGTGGAAGCCCTGCCGCTCCGGATCGAGAAGGCAGTCGCCGTCCACGGAGCAGGCGCGCGGCTGTCGGTCCGCTACCGGCTCGAGTGGGCGGGTGACGACACGCTGGTGGGGCGCTGGGGCGTGCAGCTCAATCTGGCGCTCACCGCGGGGGACGCCCCGGGCCGCTACTACCGGTTGCCGGGGCGGCCCTCGCTCGGGAGCCGCGGGACGGCGGCGGGGCAGCGGGGCTTCGCCCTGGTGGACGAATGGCTGGGCGGCGAGGTGAGCCTGCACTGGGCCGTTCCCGCCGACGTGGGCTGGGCCCCCGTGGAAACCGTGTCGATCTCCGAGGCAGGATTCGAGCGCATCTATCAGGGGTCGTCGATCCTGCTGGCCTGGCCCGTGAGGCTCGCGCGCGGGGGGATCTGGGAGCTCGCGCTCGACGTCGTCGTGCGCGCGGTGGCGTGACGGCCGCCTGGATTTCGCTTGAGGGCCGCTCGGCGGTGTGCTAACGTGGCGTCGCTGCGAACAAAAACGACGATTCCGCCAGGGAGGGAAGCGATGGCGCATGAGGAGTACCTGTTCACTTCGGAGTCGGTGACGGTAGGCCATCCCGACATGATCGCCGACCAGATCTCGGACGCCGTGCTGGATGCGATCCTGGCGCAGGATCCCATGGGGCGTGTGGCCTGCGAGACGCTCCTGACGACGGGCCTCGTGGTGGTGGCGGGCGAGATCACCACCTCCTGCTACGTGGACATCCCGAAGGTCGTGCGCAACACCATCAGGGACGTGGGGTACACGCGCGCCAAGTACGGCTTCGACTACGAGACGTGCGGTGTCATCACGGCCATCGACGAGCAGTCGGGTGATATCGCCATGGGCGTGGACTCCCTCGGCGCGGGTGACCAGGGGCTCATGTTCGGCTACGCCTGCACCGAGACCGAGGAACTGATGCCGATGCCGATCATGCTGGCGCACAAGCTCGTGCGGCGCCTGTCGACGCTGCGCCGGGCCGGCACGCACGACTATCTCCGCCCGGACGGCAAGAGCCAGGTGTCGGTGCGCTACGCGGACGGCAAGCCGATCTCCGTGGAGACGGTGGTCATCTCCACGCAGCATAGCCCCGACGTGACGCTCGAGCGGATCCGGGAGGAAATGATCCAGGACGTCATCCTGCCGACGATCCCGGCCCACCTCATCGACGCGAAGAGGATCACGTACCACATCAACCCGACGGGGCGCTTCGTGACGGGCGGCCCCATGGGAGACACGGGTCTCACCGGCCGCAAGATCATCGTGGACACCTACGGGGGCTCGTGCCCGCACGGGGGCGGCGCGTTCTCGGGCAAGGACCCGACGAAGGTCGACCGCTCCGCGTGCTACATGGCGCGGCACGTGGCGAAGACCGTCGTGGCGGCCGGGCTGGCGGCGCGGGCCCAGGTGCAGGTGGCCTACGCCATCGGGGTCGCGGAGCCCGTGTCCATCATGGTGGAGACGTTCGGGACGGGGAAGGTGCCGACCGTGAAGCTCGAGCAGATGATCCGGCAGCATTTCGACTTCACCCCCGCCGGCATCATCAAGTACCTCAACCTGCGGCGGCCCATCTACAAGCAGACTGCGGCGTACGGCCACTTCGGCCGCGGCGAGCCCGAGTTCACCTGGGAGCGCACGGACCGGGTCAAAGACCTCCGCGCCGACGCCGGCATCTGAGCTGGACTTGCGGATCGGGTCTCCGGGCCCCGGGCCGAGCATATCGGCTGCGGGGCCCCTGTGTAAGGACCGGAACAACGCGACGCCGGCACGGGCTCGACGCCGGACGAGCGACTCGGGGAAAGGACGCTACATGACGGACCATGACGTGAAGGATCTCTCGCTGGCGCCGGCCGGCAAGCTCAAGATCGAGTGGGCGGAGCAGTCGATGCCGGTGCTCCGGCAGGTGCGAGAGCGGTTCTCGAAGGAGCAACCGTTGAAGGGCTTGCGGCTGGGCGCCTGCCTGCACGTGACCACGGAGACTGCGGTGCTCATGATCACGCTGAAGGCAGGGGGCGCGCAGATCGCCCTCTGCGCCTCGAACCCGCTCTCGACGCAGGACGACGCCGCGGCCGCCCTGGTGAAGGAGTACGACATCGCGACCTTTGCCCGGAAGGGCGAGGAGAACGCGACCTACTACCGGCACATCCAGTCCGTGCTGGGGATCCGGCCGCAGATCACCATG